>NZ_JBUEGC010000036.1:0-71706 GCF_054963655.1 Streptomyces sp. HSS9-12
GTTCACCCAGCCGCGGCCGTAGTCGCCTGGGGACGCCGCGACCAGCCCGCTTGCCCCTCCCGAAAGGGAGAAACGGACATCAACTCACGTACTGCCCTCTGACACAGCACAACGCGCAAGCGATGGCCACTATTTGCGCCACAGGCCGTTGGTGCTCCCTTGCCCCAACCCACTAGCGTGTCGTGCAGTTGTGCGATGAGTAGCGACGGACTACGGGGGTGGCCCGGCGTGAGTGCCGAGGCGTTGCGGCTGCGGTTGGCGGAGCTGGCGGCGACGGAGCGGGGCGATCTGCGCGCGCTGGTGGGGGAGTTCCGGCGTGGCGAGGTGCTGGTGCCGGTGGTGGACGGCTCGCTGTTGACGGCGGAGGCGGGCGGTATCCGCTGGTTGTTCGCGTTCACGGATGAAGCGGCGTTGGCGCGTTTCGCCGAGGCGCGTGGCGAGGCGTTTCCCGAGCGGATCCCGGTGTATGGGGCGCGCCTGCTCGACCAGGTGATTCCCCATGCGGACGGACCGATGGGCGTCGCGGTGGACGCCGGGAGCCCAACGGGCATGGTGCTGCCTCCGGTTGTGGGGATCGTGCCGGACGCGGTGGCGCTGGACGCGGAGGGTGCGGGCGCTTGAGCGGGGACGGTTACAAGGTCGATCCGGAGGCCCTGGAGCGGATCACCCAGGGCATCAATCAGGCCATGTCGGAGCTGAAGGAGCTGGGCTTCGACATCGAGGCGAATCTGGGGCGCGGCTTCGACGATCTGGAGCTCGCTGGCCTTGAGGTGGGTGACGCCGGGCTGCGGGACACCTTCGCCGACTTCTGCGAGCGGTGGGGCTGGGGGGTGCGGTCGCTGATGCAGAACGCGAACGAGTTCGCGGCGCGGCTGAACCTGTCGGCGGGGCTGTACCACGAGCAGGAGGAGTACCTGTCGAACACGTTGAAGACGGTGTGGACGGCCGGGGCAGGCAACCCGTACGCGTCCAAGGAGGAGGTGGAGAAGCGCTCGTGGGGGGACACGCTCAAGGACAATCCGATCTCCCACGTCATGGATGCGGATTACAGCCCGGGGTCCTTGTCGGCCGGGCAGGAGGGGGCCGCGCGGGCTTGGGGGCAGACCTGGCAGGACATCCAGACCTCCACGGTGACGCCGGACGCGCTGTTTGACGAGAAGACCGACTGGCAGTGGAGCGGCCCGCCACCGTCCGAGACGGAATCGCCCGCTGAGCCCGGGGAGGGCAGGGACTGATGGGGCTCGGCGACGCGATCAACAAGGTCGGGGACGGCATCGGGGGCGCTTTCGACTCAGCGAAGGAGGGCGTCGGCGAGGCCGTCAACTGGGGCACGGATCTTACGGCCGACGGCTTGTCGAATTTAGGTGCTGACGGCCTGGCCGAAGGCGTACGCGATGTCGGCGAGGGCATCAACAACCGCTTGGGCGGCGATGTCGACGAGCGGCAGCTGGGGGAGAGCGACGACCCCAAGGAGCTGATCCACGGCAGCCCGGGAGCACTCGAGGATCGTGCCAGGCACCTGCGCGACTTCCAGCGGGCCTTTGAGAACGTCGGCCAGGGAATGCGGTCCCTGGACGCGGGCAGCTGGGCGGGCAAGGCCGCGGACTCCTTCCGCGAGAAGTTCGAGATGCAGCCCAAGCAGTGGCTGAAGGCAGCCGACGCCTGCGAGGCGGCAGCGGGAGCCCTTGACGCATACGCGGACACCGTTCGCTGGGCCCAGGGCCAGGCGCAGACCGCGATCGACACCTACCGCAACGCCCAGCAGGCCGGCAAACAGGCGGCCGATGCCCACCAGGCCAGGGTTGACGCGTACAACGACGCCGCCGACCAGTATAATGCGGCCGCCTGGGCGGGTCTGGACCCGGGCCCGAAGCCCATCGAGCCAGGCACGTTTGTCGACCCGGGTGTCGAGGGCCGTCAGGAGGCCGAGGAGATCCTTGCCGAGGCACGCCGACAACGCTCCGACGCCGCCCGGCTGGCCCGTACCAAGGTGCAAAGCGCCCTGGAAATGGCCCCGGCCAAACCGGACTTCGCCGGCCGGCTCGGCGCCAACGCCACGGACGTCTTCGACGGCACCCGGCTGAACTCGGTCCATCTCGCCGGCGGGTTCCTGCGGGGCGGCGCGGACATGCTGAAGCTGGCCCGCACGGTCAACCCGATGGACCCCTACAACCTCACCCATCCCGGCGAGTGGAACAAGAACGGGTCCATGCTGCTGGCCGGTCTGGTGGGCACCGCCGCCCATCCCGAACGCCTGCCCATGGCCGTCGTCGGCAGCGGCTGGAGCAGCGACCCAGGCGACGCGCTGGGCTACCTCGCATCGAATCTGATCGGAGGCAAGGGCGCGGGCGGGCTGGCCAGGGGAGCGGCGCGAGGTGCCGCCAGGGGAGCGGCGCGGGGAGCAGCGACCGGCGCAGCGCGCAGGGGTGTCGGCGCGGCGCTCAAGGACTTCGGCAGACAGCTCAAGTGCAAGATCACCGGCGGCGACCCCGTCGACATGGCTACCGGGCGCATGACGCTCCCGCAGCAGGATCTGTCCCTGCCCGCAAGGCTTCCGTTTGTCTTCTCCCGCTACTTCGAGTCGTCCTACCGGGCCGGACGCTGGTTCGGCCCCACCTGGACCTCGACCGCAGACCAGCGCCTGGAGATCGACGCCGAGGGTGTCATCTTCATCCGTGAGGACGGCTCACTGCTGGCCTATTCTCACCCGGCGCCAGGAGTCCCTGTTCTGCCCCTGGAGGGCGAGCGCCACCCGCTGACCGTCGACGCCTACGGCGACTACACCGTCACCGACCCTGAATCCGGCCGCACCTGGTACTTCGCTGCCCCGGGCGGTGACGGCAACGGCATCGCCCTGCTGGAGGAGATCTCCGACCGCTCGGGCCAATGGCTCACCTTCGAGTACGACACCGAAGGCGCCCCCACGGCCATCGTCCACTCCGCCGGATACCACCTGAAGATCACCACCGAGGGCCAGCGCATCACCGCCCTTCACCTCGTGGGCGCCGCCACCGACGGGGGTGATCAGGAACTGGTCCGCTTCGACTACGACGAGCGGGACCACACCTCGGCGGTAACGAACTCCTCGGGCATACCGACCCGGTTCACCAGCGACGAACTGGGCCGGATCACCAGCTGGACGGACACGAACGGCTCGTCGTACAGCTACGTCTACGACGACCAGGACCGCTGCACCTACCAGACCGGCGAAGCCGGGCACCTGCGCAATTCGTACGCCTACGACGGCACGGATCCGGCAAGCGGGCTCGCCGTCACCACACAGACCAACTCACTCGGCCAAGTCACCCGGCACCTGGTCAACGACGAGCTGCACGTGGTCGCTGAAGTGCGGCCGGACGGTACGGCCACCCATACGACGTACGACCGGTGCCACCGTCCACTGACGATCAGCGACCCGCTCGGCCGTACGGTCGGCTACGTCTACGACCCGTCAGGCCGACCGATGCTGATCATCCGCCCCGACGGCCGCTACACGAGCGTCGCCTACAACGAGCAAGGCCTGCCGGTCACGGTGGTCAACCCGGACGGTACCCGGATCCAGCAGGAGTACGACGAGTTCGGCAACCGTACCCGGCTCACGGACGAGTCGGGCGTGACCACTCGCTTTACGTACGACGACGTCGGTCACCTGGCATCGGTCACCAACCCCCTGGGTGAGACCACGCAGGTGCGCTGCAATGCGGCGGGCCTGCCGGTTGAGATCACCGACCCCCTGGGCGCGGTCACCCGCTACGAGCGGGACACCTTCGGGCGCCCGGTCGCCATCACCGATCCGCTCGGGGCGGTCACACGTCTGGAGTGGACGGTGGAGGGAAAGCTCGCGCGCCGCATCGCCCCGGACGGCAGTACCCAGTCGTGGACCTACGACGGCGAGGGCAACTGCACCAGCCACACCGATGCTGCGGGTGGTGTCTCCCGTTATGAGTACACCCACTTCGACCTGTTGGCAGCCCGCACCGGCCCGGACGGCGTGCGTTATGAGTTCGACCACGACACCGAACTCCGTCTCACCAAGGTCACCAACCCACAAGGGCTGACCTGGACGTACGCATACGACCCAGCCGGTCGTCTGATCTCCGAGACGGACTTCGACGACCGCAGAGTGGCGTACGAGCACGACGCGGCCGGCCAGCTGATCGCTCGCGCCACCGCCTCGGGTGAGGTCATACGCTTCGAACGCGATGTCCTGGGCCGCATGGTGCGCAAGGACGCGGCCGGAGCAGTCACGACCTACACGTACGACGTGACGGGCGGCCTGGCCCAGGCGACAGGTCCGGATGTGGTCCTGAACATGCAGCGGAACGACGCGGGCCACCTGATATCCGAGACGGTCAACGGCCGCACCATGACGTCTACGTACGACGTCCTTGGCCGCCGCACCAGTCGCACCTCGCCGACGGGCGCGGTGAGCACGTGGACGTACGACGCGGCAGGCAACCGCACCGAACTGACCACCTCAGGTCACACGATCACCTTCGACCACGACGCGGCAGGCCGCGAACTGGCCCGCCACATCGGCGACGCTCTCACCCTCACCAACGCCTTCGATCCGCTCAGCCGCCTGACCAAGCAGGAACTATCCGGCCCGGCCAACCGACTCCTCCAGTACCGCACCTACACCTACCGCGCCGACGGCAACCTCATCGGCATCGACGACCACCTCAACGGCACCCGCCGGTTTGATGTGGACGCCGCCGGACGAGTCACCGCCGTCCACGCCGAAGGCTGGACGGAGACGTACGCCTACGACGAGGCAGGCAACCAGATCCACGCCAACTGGCCGGCGCCCATGCCCGGCCAGGAAGCCACCGGGGCCCGGACCTACACCGGCACCCGCATCCACACCGCCGGAAACGTCCGCTACGAACACGACCAAGCGGGCCGCATCACCCTGCGTCAGAAGACCCGCCTGTCCCGCAAACCCGATACCTGGCGCTACACCTGGGATGCGGAAGACCGCCTGGCCTCCGTCGTCACTCCGGACGGCACCACCTGGTGCTACCAATACGACCCGCTCGGCCGCCGCATCGCCAAACAACGCATCGCCGCAGACGGCCAAACCGTCGTCGAACAGATCGACTTCACCTGGGACGGCACCACACTCTGCGAACAGACCACCCATGTCCCCGGCGCGACCCAGCCGGCCATCACCCTCACCTGGGACCACCACGGCCTGCGCCCGCTGACCCAGACCGAACGCAAGACCACCCCGGCCGCCAACGCACCCCAGGAGGAAATCGACCAGCGCTTCTACGCCATCGTCACCGACCTGGTCGGCACCCCCACCGAACTCGTCGACGAACAAGGCGACATCGCCTGGCGCACCCGCACCACCCTCTGGGGCACCACCGCCTGGAACCGCACGGCCACGGCGTACACGCCCTTACGCTTCCCAGGCCAGTACTTCGACCCCGAAACCGGCCTCCACTACAACTACTTCCGCCACTACGACCCCGAAACCGCCCGCTACCTCACCCCCGACCCCCTCGGCCTCCACCCCGCAGACAACCCCGCCAGCTACGTCCACAATCCTTACACATGGTGTGACCCGTTGGGGCTCTCACCGTGCCTTGAAGATTTGTTGGACAGAATGGACGAAAATACCTTCTTCCACTACACGAACAAGGAGGGATACGAGCTGATCATGCGCCCCGAAGGGGCAAGGTTTGTCGCAAACCTCCAAGGTAAACTGTTCACAACGCAAGACATGCTGAACGCCAGCGAAGTCGAAATGAACATCTTCATCGGGAACCCCATGTACGCCGGGAAGGGTGACTACCTCATTGCCTTCCAAAAGCCCGAAGGTGCCTTCATCCTGCCAGGCGAGCAACCAAATGAGTTCATTCATCGAGGGGGCCTGAAGATCCCCATGGCCGATATTCCGTACCACGGAAAGAATCCGTTCTGATGATTAGTGTCGAATTCACGGGCGACTTGGAAATCCAGACCCTGCTGCGCTCGGCAGTCATGTTCAAATTCGACGGGGGCCCGGATTCAATCCCCTTCGTCGGAAGCCCGCCGTACGCCATGGCGCTCCGGTCCTTGCTCGACTCGATCGTGGAGTCGTACACACGAGCCGGCGCCGAGTCCAAAGCAGAGGCATGGCGCAAGACGTATAAACTCTCAGGCCATCCGGAGCGCTGGAAATTCGTGGCCGAGTACGCCGCACGGCATCCGAAACTGGCTACTCTGACTCACGACAAATATAGGGATTGGGTCGACACCGTAGCAGCCCCCTATTGGCTGTCACCGGACGACTACCTGGCAATGCGAGCAGAAATCGATCAAATGCGAAGTGAAGATTCGCGAAGTTGACTGAATGGTCAGGAGTGGATTCGACCCAGCGATCGGAGGCCCTGTGTGCGGCCTCCCCTGCGCCGAGCGCATGTCGGGCCACAGCCACCTGAGGATCTATCCTTATAAGCGGATCGACACCTCGAGTTGCAAGACGGCTCTGGAGTGGAGCTGGGGCATCGCCTCACCTGCCGACCTGCACGCGACCCCGCATGGCTCGGGTACCGAGGGACACCGCTTGCAGATGGCCCCAGTGCTCGGACGTCCGCCGGTGGCATGGGACTTCAGCCGATACGTATAGCCTCCGGGCGGAATCGGCGCCGGATGCATCGACGAAGCCAGCGCCTGGCAACAGCTGAGATATGCGGTTGCGCCAGTTGCGCAAGCCTATGACTCCTGGAAGCAGATCGCCGATGACGTCGTGGCTGGCCGCCAGCTGTGGATGCGCAATGCAGGCAAGGACTGGGAGGGGACCCAGGAGGACACTGCCCGTGCGGTGCAGAGAATGCTGGAACCGGCGAACAACAGCAGCCCCTGGCGGCTGGTGCCATGGGAGACCACCTACCAGGCCGACACGCTACCGATGACTGAAGGCGGCTTCGGAGCCGACCGCCGGCTGCGGTAGCTGTGCGCTGCATCCTGTCCCTCTGCCGGGTCGAGCGGGTCAGCGCTCCGCTGCCGTGACGGCTGGAGGGAGTTCCCTCGCAAGGCGAGCCCCCCGGGCGGGTGCCCGGAGGCTCAGTCTGCGGCAGGGAAGTCGCCAGCCTTCACAGCGCATATGAAGGCGGTCCACGCGTCGGAGGGGAAAACGAGGGCCGGGCTGTGCGGGTCCTTGGAGTCGCGGACGGGCACCACGCCGACGAAGCCATCGACCACCTCGACGCATTCGCCCCCCTGGGTGTTGCTGTAGCTGGACTTGCGCCACTCAGCGGTGCTCAGGTCGAGAGTGGCTCGCATGGCTCACAGTCCTCCGTGGCCGATCGGATCAACGCCGCAGACTCCCTGGGCGAGAGGGCGTACGCCCGGAGCGCATCGTAAGCCTGTTGGCGCTCGTGCACCGAGTCGGTTTCCTCGTAGAGATGGCTGGCGTCAATACCTTCCTCATACGCCACCGCGGAACCGCCGAGGAGACTGAGAAGGGAAACCGCCGATCAGTCTGTGAGCGCCATGACCGTAGGGCAGAACCTGGACCTTGGTGCGTGCGGTGTGCATCAAGGGGAGCAACGCGGCCAGTTGCTCGTGCATCGCCTCCGGTCCGCCGATCAGTCGCCGGATCACTCCCTCGTCGAGAATGGCCCAAACATGTGGGGGCGCCTCGCCCCGCAGCCGTTCCCGTCGACTCAGGCGGGCCGCAACCCGCTCTCCGAGCTCCTCACTGGTCGCGCCGGAGTCACCAGCGCGCAGCAACGCACGGGCGTACGCCTCCGTCTGCAACAGTCCCGGCACCACATGTGCCGCCCAGTGCTCGATGGCCGTGGCCTTCGCCTCGAAGTCCATGTACCGGCGGTACCGGTTGGGGTGCGCCTCGCGGCGGGCGAGTCGGTACAGCCGCACGAAGTGGCCGTCCGTGCCGAAGCAGGCGTCCAGCGCCTCCGAGAGCTTGGGCGGTGGCATGGCTTCCGCTGTCTCGATGCGTGCCAGACGGCTCTTGCTGTACTTCAGCACTTCAGCGAGCCGGGCCAACGACATGTCTGCTTTTTCGCGGAGCCGACGCATCTCCGCCCCGTAGAGATCGCGTGCGGATCGGTCCGGCGTCAGTTCGCGAGGCCGAAATGCCAAGTGCCCATTCCTCCTTGCCTACTGGCGTTGGGAGACACGACCTCTGTCGATCGTAGCTGCGTACGGCAATCGCCGAGCTGCGAACGGTGATTCCGCCCGTCGGAGAGGCGGTCGAGACGAGCCCCCGGCGACCGCTGCGACGGCCCGGGGGCGCGGCCCGTACCTCAGCGCGGAGGAGCAGCGGCCACGGGCGCCACGCCCTGCCGCCGGCGACCGTGGGCCCTCGACGGCCCCTGGCCACATGTGATCAACGGCTTCTGGGTTCTTGACCTGCCAGGCGCCGGCGCCCAGGATCCCGTCATGACGGGTGTACGCAGCAGCACGGTGGACGGGATCCTGCGGCGCAGCGCACGGCGAGTGCCCGACCGTACGGCGGTGCGGTACGGGGACCGGGCCTGGACCTACCGGGAACTGGACGAAGCGGTGTCGGCCGGGGCCGCGGTCCTGCGGGAGGCCGGTCTGCGGCCGGGCGACCGGGTGGGCTCGTACGGCCACAACTCCGACGCGTATCTGATCGGCTTTCTCGCCTGCGCGCGCGCCGGACTCATCCATGTCCCCATGAACCACAACCTGGCGGGCGAGGAGCTGCGCTATCTCGTCGACCAGTCGGGCAGCGCGCTTGTCCTGTCCGATCCGCACCTGGCCGCGCGGCTTCCGGAATCCGCGCGGGTGCTGGCGCTGCGCGACAGCGACGACTCGCTGCTGGCCCGGCTGCCCACCGCCGCGCCGGCGGAGCCGGGGCCGGAGCCGGAATCGGAGCCGGGGCCGGGGCCGGAGCCGGAATCGGAGCCGGGGCCGGGGCCGGAGCCGGAATCGGAGCCGGGGCCCGACGCCGAGGACCTCGTGCAACTCCTGTACACCTCCGGCACCACGGCGCTGCCCAAGGGCGCGATGATGACCCACCGCGCTCTGGTGCACGAGTACGTCAGCGCCATCACCGCCCTGGACTTGAAGGAGAGCGACCGGCCGGTCCACTCCCTGCCGCTGTACCACTCCGCGCAGATGCACGTCTTCCTGCTGCCCTATCTGGCGGTGGGCGCGGAGAACACGGTCATCGACGCACCCGACGCCGCGCAGATCTTCGATCTGATCGAGGCGGGCCGCGCGGACAGCCTGTTCGCGCCGCCCACCGTGTGGATCGGACTGGCCAACCATCCGGCCTTCGCCGAGCGTGACCTGACCGGGCTGCGCAAGGCGTACTACGGCGCTTCGATCATGCCCGTGCCGGTTCTGGAGCGGCTGCTACGGCACTTGCCCCAGCTCGCCTTCTACAACTGCTTCGGGCAGAGCGAGATCGGCCCCCTTGCCACCGTGCTCGGCCCGGACGAGCACGAGGGCCGGATGGACTCGTGCGGGCGGCCCGTTCTGTTCGTCGAGGCGCGGGTGGTCGACGAGGCGGGCAAGGACGTGCCGGACGGGACACCCGGCGAGGTCGTCTACCGCTCACCGCAGCTGTGCGAGGGCTATTGGGACAAGCCGGCGGAGACGGCGGAAGCCTTCCGCGACGGCTGGTTCCGCTCCGGAGACCTGGCCGTCCGCGATGCGGAGGGGTACTTCACCGTCGTGGACCGGGTGAAGGACGTCATCAACTCCGGTGGGGTGCTGGTCGCCTCCCGCCAGGTCGAGGACGCGCTGTACGAGCACGCGCGGGTCGCGGAGGTGGCCGTCATCGGCCTGCCGGACGAGCGCTGGATCGAAGCGGTGACCGCCGTCGTCGTAGCACGCGGCGAGGTCACCGAGCAGGAGCTGATCGACCACGCACGCGAGCGTCTGGCCCACTTCAAGGCGCCCAAGCGCGTCCTGTTCGTGGATGAACTGCCCCGCAACGCCAGCGGGAAGATCCTCAAGCGCGAGCTGCGCGACCGCTTCGCCGCATTGTGAGCGGCGCCTGCGGCGTGATCTCCTTCCGGAAGATCGCGCCGCAGGCGCCGGCACACCCACCTGGCGCAGCCCCAGCGGTGCAGGTGGGACGCTGGTGGCAGCCGCGGCGTACGCCTAAAAGCGAAGGAGACGGTAAAAGATGCCTCAGCCTGAGGGTGCCGCCCTGGAGGCCATACGAGCACGCCGGGAGGAGCTGCGGGCGCGCTGTCTGCGTGAGCCGTCCGAGCGGCCGACGACGACGGCCCGCGGCGTCCACCACGTGGCGTTCATCTGCCGCGACGTTGAGGAAACGATTCGCTTCTATCAGGATTTCCTCGGCTTCCCGCTGGTGGAGATCGTGGAGAACCGCGACTACCGCGGCTCGACCCACTTCTTCTTCGACATCGGCCACGGCAATCTGCTCGGCTTCTTCGACTTCCCGGGCCACGATCATCCGGCCTTCACCGAGACGGTCGGCGGGATCCAGCACCTGGCCCTGTCGGTCGCCGACGAGCAGTTCGCGGCCGCGCGCAAGGCCCTGGACGCCGCGGGCCTGGACTACCTCGGCCCGGATCGCGGCGTCGAGGACAGCCTGTACTTCCGCGATCCCAACGGTGTCCCGATCGAGCTGTTCCGCGAGAAGACCGGCGTCTTCAACGGGAAGCGGATCATCTCCTGAGCAGACCCTGACCAGGTCCTCGACAGGGCGATTGGCCTGTTTCACTCCCGTTTGCCGGGGCACGCGTGCGGCGTAACGGAGTATGACGTCGCGTGCCCGAAAGGACGTGGAGAGCGTGAAGGTTGCCTTCCTTGTCGCCCCTGAGGGTGTCGAGCAGGTCGAGCTGACCGAACCGTGGCAGGCGGTCGAGGGCGCCCGCGGCACGCCCCGGCTGGTATCCACCAAGCCGGGCAGGATCCAGGCGTTCCACCATCTCGACAAGGCCGACACCTTCGACGTGGACCAGACCGTCGCCGAGGCGTCCGTCGAGGAGTACGACGGGCTCGTCCTGCCCGGCGGGGTCGCCAATCCGGACTTCCTGCGGATGGACCCCAAGGCCGTCGCCTTCGTCAAGGGCTTCTTTGACGCGGGCAAGCCGGTGGCGGCCATCTGCCATGCGCCCTGGACCGTGGTCGAGGCCGACGCGGTGCGCGGCCGCAGGCTCACCTCGTGGCCGAGCCTGCGAACCGACATCCGCAACGCCGGCGGCAACTGGGTCGACGAACAGGTCGTGATCTGCACCAGCGGCCCGAACGTCCTGATCACCAGCCGCAAGCCGGCCGACCTCCCGGCGTTCAACCAGGCCTTCCTGGCCGAGTTCACCAAGATCGCCGCGTAATCGATCAGATCAGCCGCCTCATCGATCAGCGTCGATCAGCGGCACGGGCCGTCAGGCGCGGCCCGTGCCGCCACTGGCGTGCCCAGCGGTAGTCCGCCTTGCCGCTGGGCGAGCGCTCGATGCGCGGGGCGGTGACCAGGCCGCGCGGGACCTTGTAGCCGGCGAGCCGGCCCCGGCAGTGGCTCTGGATGTCCTCCAGCGTTGGCGTCCGGCGCCCTCCCGGAGCTGGACGACCGCCGCCACGCGGTTGCCCCACCGCTCGTCCGGCACGCCCGCGACCACCGAGCTGGACGGCGATCTGCCGGTCAATCCCGGGGCGGGGTGATGTCCACGAACCCGATCGGGGCCTCGGGCATGATCCGCTTCGGGGAGGCCGCGCTCCAGGTACGCGGCCGGGGCGGGGGAGCACCAAGTCGACGGCGCACGCCGGGCGCTCGGCCATGCGTACGGCGGCGGGGCCCAGTTCTTCTCCATGTGGCTGGTGGGCGTCAACTGTCCGGGGGCGTGATGTGCGCACGGCCTGTCGGGCACCGGTCGCGATCGCTAGGCTGCATGGCGTAAGCGAACCGGGAGGAGAATCGGACGTGGCGGACAGCACCACACAGCAGGCGCCGGCTGAGTTCAAGAAGCCGAAGCTGGACCTCACCAACGCCGAGTGGCAGTCCAGCAGCCAGGGGTCCGGCGATGTCCAGATCGCCTTCATCGAGGGCTATATCGCCATGCGGGACGGCCGGAATCCGGACGGCCCGGCGCTCATCTTCACCCCGGCGGAGTGGCGTGCGTTCGTCCTCGGCGCGCGGGACGGCGAGTTCGACCTGACCTGAGGGGTCACTCGGGACTTGAAACGCATCAGACCACGTACCCGCGCCGTGCCGGCTGCTGAAGCAGGCGCGGCGCGGGCGTACGACCGCCCCACCGCACACAGGGTGGCGTCGTAGGGTGGCGATCATGGCAGGCGAGCGAGATCTGACGAAGCTGCTGAGCGGCATGCTGCCCCGGCTCAACCCGGGCCGCTACGTCTTCACCACGGCGCCGGAGCGGATCCCCGAAGGCGTCGCACCCGTGGTCACCGTCACCGAGGACGAGGGACTGACCCTGGTCGTGCCGCAGCAGGAGGCGGATGACGCCGGGCTGCCGTACACCTACGTGGCCGGCTGGATCACCCTGCGCGTGCACTCCGCGCTGGAGGCGGTCGGACTGACGGCGGCTGTCGCCACCGTGCTCGCACAGGCCGGAATCAGCTGCAACGTGGTCGCGGGCTTCCACCACGACCATCTGTTCGTGCCGCATGACCGCGCCGCGGAGGCGACCGAACTGCTCGGCTCGCTCGCGGAGAGCCGGGCCGGATGACACCCGGGCGGGGCGCCACCCGGCAGCGCGACCCCTGTCACCCTCGGTGATGCCCGCCCTGGCTCCCGAGCCGCGCACTCGCGCCCTGTGCACGTACCATGTCCGCATGTCGTTCCTCCGCCGCCGCAGCGCAGCCACGCCCACCGGTCCGGACTTCGACGTCCTGGCGATGGACCCCAGTGACTGGCCTGGCAATCTCGGCGCGGGCCTGCTCCCCGCACCGGATGGCAGCTGCCAGGGCGTCTTCCTGCGCTACGACCTGTTCGGCGGCCGCGGCCCGGCGATGATCATCGGGAATCTGCCCGAGGGGTCCCCGGCCCGCGAACTCGAGGAAGGCCAGGTGCCCTTCGAGGTGGCGCAGCTGCTCGCCGCTCTGGGCAACGACGAGCCCGTGCACATCGTCGAGACCGAGGACACCCCGGTGATGCACGACGACAACCTGCTGATCGTCAAGCGGATCAAGGTGTCGGAGGACCGGGTCTCCTGCGTCCAGTTCGACCGCAGCGACGGCGTGCTCGTCACCATCGCCAGCTGGGACCGGCCCATCACCGACGATCTGTACCAGCTGCTCAAGCCGCTGCCGGCGGAGATGTTCCAGACGCGCTGAGCGGCTCCGCTCATCCCGGAAACGCGCGGATGAGCGGGAAACCCCGGTGGCTTCGGCTAGCTCCCGGACGGCCATACGGTCACGTCGTCGGCCTTCACATACGCCACCCGGTGACCGAACTGGATCTCGTAGTACCGCTGCTTGCCGCGCACCACCGTGTGGTTCGTGGTGTCGAAGGTCGTGGCCCAGTAGTACTCGCCCTGCACCGGGCCACCAGCCGTCGCGTACTCCTGGCCCGCGAGCAGCTTGTACGGCAGCGGGGACACCGGCTGGGCAGGAATGCCCTCGGGGTAGGCCTCCTTCTCCGGATAGGCCCGCCCGTACACCGGGATCTCCGCCAACCCCGCCTTCGGGGTGATGACCATGCCCTTGGCGTCCACGGCCGTCGGCTGCTTGCGCGGGTTGTGGAACCACGCCTTCTGCCCCAGGTACCAGATCGCCGTCCAGTCGCCCTTGCGCTCGGCCACCGCGTACTGCTGGCCGGTGGAGGCCCGGGCGCCGGTGTCGTTGACTCCGGTCGTCGAGTCGCTGCCGTCCGGGTGCAGTCCGATGTCCTTCACCAGTGCGGCGCTCTCGCTCGGGGCGGTGTACAGCCGAACGGCGCCTGAGCCGTGCGGAGCGCAGGGCTGACCGTGCTCGGTGCAGTCGGTGTAGTTCGGCTGGTTCCTGGCGTAGTCCGGCAGGATCGTGACCAGACCGCCGTCCCGGCCGGCCGTGGCGTGGAACGGCGCGCCGAGCAGCTGGAAGTAGTGCGCCCAGTCCCAGTACGGCCCCGGGTCGGTGTGCATACCGCGAATGGTCGCCGTGGTCGGGCCCGGCACATTGTCATGGCCGATGATGTGCTGCCGGTTCAGCGGGATGCCGAACCGCAGCGCCAGATAGCGCACCAGCCGCGCCGAGGCGCGGTACATGGCCTCCGTGTACCAGGCGTCGGGGCTGGCCAGGAAGCCCTCGTGCTCCAGGCCGATGGACTTGGCGTTCATATACCAGTTGCCCGCCTGCCAGGCGACGTCCGCCAGCGCCACATGCTGCGCGATGTGGCCGTCGGAGGAGCGCAGCGAGTACTGCCAGGAGACGTAGGCCGGGTCCTGGACCAGCTTGAGCGTCGTGTCCCAGGTCGCCTCGGTGTCGTGCACGACGATGTACTCGATCTTCTGCGATGTGGGGCGATCGGCCTTGTCGTGATTGCCGTAGTCGTTCTCCCCGAACTGCTCGTACGGCGCCGGGATCCACTCGCAGGCCAGCGTGGGCGGGCACTCGGCTTTGGCCGGGTCGATGCTCCGCAGGTTCAGCCGCTGTACCTGGCCGGTGTGGGCGGCCAGCTTCGGGGCGGCCGGGAGTACGACCCGCTGCCCGCTGTCGGTGGTGCGCCGCTCGCCGCTGCGCATGACCGAGAACACGTCGTTGGCGTAAGCGGAGGCGGTCGCCGCGTCCTCGGCGCCGGAGTAGCGGGCCACCGCGCCGTACCAGTCGGCGGGGTCGGCGCTCAGTGGCAGGCCGAGCTTTCGCTGCGCTGCGGCGAGCAGGGCCGCGCCACCGCGGACGTTCGCCGCCGGATCCGTGCGCAGCTCGGCCGCGTCGATATCGGACAGGCGGGCGGCTTTCTCCAGGGTGCGAAGGCGCGCGGGGAGTTCGGCCGGTTCGGGGAGCTTCTCAGGCACCCGCTTGGCCGCCCGGGCGCTGTCGCCGCGCGGGTCCTCGAGGCCGTCGCTGTGGTGCCCTGCCCGGGACAGGGCGGTGCGCGCATCCGTCAGGTGCATGGGGCCGTAGCCACCGGACACGCTCGGCGCTCCGCCGTGCGCGTCCCAGCGGGACTGCAGATACGAGACGCCGAGCAGCACACTCTGCGGCACGTGGTACTCCGCGGCGGCGTCGGCGAAGGCCCGCTGCAGGGCCGTTGGTGCCGGCTGCCGGGCGGCGGTCGCGGGCTGCGCGGCCGAGAGCAGAGGGAACAGCAGAGCGGCGGTCGCGGTGGCGGCTGCCACGCGGGTCACACGTCGTCGGGTGCTCGTGACGCCATCAAGGGCCGATCCTCGCATGCAGCCTCCTCAAGTGGAGCGTGCCGGATGATGCGCGGACGCATAAGTGGGGCGGAACCCGACTAGAGCTATCGGTTGGCCGACGATCCGTCAATTAGGCCGCGCGGGCCGGATTTCGCACGTCAGCGCCCGGGCCGAGGTCTTTCGGGCCGCAGGCGTCCGGGCCTGCGGCGCGCCAGTGGTCTGGGCCGGTGACGGAGCGCGAACGTGTTTCCGGAATTTCTGCGCGTGGGCTCATTCGGATGGCTTGGCCGGTTGAACGCCGGGCACCGGCAGCAGCACCAAGCAGCGCGCCCGGTAACCGGACGCGCCGCTTGGTGCTGCAATCTGTTGGCGCCGCAAGCCGCGATCAGGCTCAGCGCGTACCGACGGCGGCCCGTACGGCCCGGCGGGCCATGGCACAGTCGTCGTGCAGCCGGCGCAGCAGCAGTCGCTGCTCCTCGCCCGACGAGCCGGGCGCACCCGGCACCACGGGAGCGGGGTCACGCATCGTCCGCTGTACGGCCGTCTCGTACGTCCGGATCTCCCGGGTCAGCACCAGCATCAGATTGACCAGGAAGGCGTCCCGCGCCGCCGGGCCGTCCGCCTGGGCGAGCTGGCTGATCTGACGGCGGGCGGCCGGCACATCCCCGAGCACCGACCACAGGGTCGCCAGGTCGTACCCGGGCAGATACCAGCCGGCGTGCTCCCAGTCGACCAGCACCGGCCCGGCCGGGGACAGCAGCACATTGGAGAGGATGGCCTCGCCGTGGCAGAACTGCCCCTGCACATGCGCCAAGCCGTGCAGCAGCTTCTGCAGATCGCCCATGTCGCGGTCGGTGAGCAGCCCCAGCTCGTGATAGCGCGTGATCCGGGCGGCGTAGTCGATTGGCGCCTCGAACATCCCGGGCGGCGGCCGCCACAGGTTGACACGGCAGATCGCGCCCAGCGCGCCCCGTAGATCCGCCCGCTGCGGAGCCTCGGCGGGGTGCCGGCTCAGAGCCGCGGCTCGTCCGGGCATGCGCTCGATCACCAGCGTGCAGTTGTCCGGGTCGGCGGCGATAAGCCGGGGGACCCGCACCGGTGGGCGATGCCGTACGAAGGCGCGGTATGTCGCTATTTCGCGCCGGAACCGCTCAGCCCAGGCGGGGGACTGGTCCAGTAAACACTTGGCGACGGCCGTGCTCCGCCCGGTCGTGCCGACCAGCAGCACCGAACGGCTGCTGCGGCGGAGCACCTGCACCGGATGGAACTCGGGGCAGATGCGGTGCACCGACGCAATCACGCTGCGCAGCTGTGCGCCCTGGGGGCCGGACAAGTCGATTCTCCCGCTGAGCGGTTGGTTGCCGAGCCCCGGCGCCCGCCGGGCACGCCCGCCGCCGAGCGTCCCGGCCGCGGCGGCACGGGAGGGGTCGGGATACGGCCCACTTCCCGTCTGCTGCGGTCGGTAGGGCCGGGACGGGGCGGACACGGAGGACGATGCTGCGTACATGGGCGAAACAGATCCCTTCGTGTTCCGACGGTGACGCGCGCTCCCGGCCCAAGGCGGACCGCCGTTCGCACCCTGGGGAATGCGTGACGAGACAGACGCTGCATTCAGCGTCTGCGACCGCCCAGGCGGGGAGGCGCGTTCCTACATCACACCCGTTCGCGGGTGGCACACCATCTGGCGGACCCTGGCGAACCCTGGCGAATAGTCGCCTGGCCCATGACGGGCCGTTACTGTCAACTCAGCCGAGGAACCTGGGGGCTTGACGTGACCAAGGAACCCAACACCCGACTCTCGGACCTGTTCGGCCTGGCCGGCTGGTCCAAGGGGGAGCTCGCGCGGTTGGTCAACCGGCAGGCGGTGGCCATGGGCCACCCCCAGCTGGCGACCGACACCTCGCGGGTGCGGCGTTGGATCGAGACCGGCGAAGTGCCGCGCGATCCCGTGCCGAAGGTACTGGCAACCCTGTTCACCGAGCGCCTCGGCCGTGTCGTGACCATCGAGGACCTCGGATTCGACCGGCGCGGGCGCGCTGGCAGAAGGCAGTCCGTCGACGGACTGCCATGGGCACCCGACCGGACAGCCGCGGTCCTCACCGAATTCACGGGAATGGACCTCATGCTCAACCGACGCGGCCTGGTGGGCGCGGGCGCCGCGCTCGCCGCAGGCTCAGCACTTTCCAGCGCCATGTACGAATGGCTCCAATCCGATCCGGCGCTCGCCGCCGACGCCCGGCGGGTCCGCGACGCCGTGGCCGCCGACCCCGCCAGCTTCGACCGCTTCGAGGCCGCCCCCGTGGGCTCGCAGGAGATCGAGGCGCTCGAGCGCTCCGTCGAAGTCTTCCGCGCCTGGGACGCGGCCCGCGGTGGCGGGCTGCAGCGCAAGGCCGTGGTAGGCCAGCTCAACGAGGTGGGCGGCATGCTCGCCTACCGTCACCCCGACCATCTCCAGCGCCGGTTGTGGGGCGTGGCGGCGAATCTGGCCGTGCTCGCCGGCTGGATGTCGCACGACATCGGCCTGGAACCCACGGCTCAGAAGTACTTCATCATCGCCGCGCACGCGGCCCGGGAAGGCGGCGACCGGCCACGGTCGGGAGAGGCCCTGTCCCGCGCCGCCCGGCAGATGGTCCACCTCGGACGGCCCGACGACGCCCTGGACTTGATGCAGCTGGCCAACTCCGGTGCCGGTGAGCAGACCCTGCCGCGTACGCGCGCCATGTTCTACACCATCGAGGCCTGGGCACAGGCGTCGAAGGGACAGGGACAGGCGGTGCGCCGCACCCTGGGCGAGGCGGAGGAGCTGTTCGTCTCGGACAAGGGCGATGTACCGCCGCCGAGTTGGATGCAACTGTTCAACGAAGCCGATCTGCACGGCATGCAGGGCCTGGTGTACCGCACGCTGGCGGAGCACGAGCCGTCGGCCGCGGCCATCGCTCAGCGGCACGCCAGGCAGGCGCTGGACATGCGCGAGAACGGCCGTCAGCGCTCGCAGATCTTCGACCACATCTCGATCGCCTCGGCCTGCTTCATCGCCGATGACCCGGAACAGGCCGACCGGTACGCCCGGCTGGCACTGGTGTCCATCGGAGAGACCTCCTCGCACCGGACCTGGGACCGGCTGCGGGAGATGTACCGGCTGACCGGGCAGTACGCCGACTACCCCCGGATCAGGGACCTGCGCGAGGAGATCGAGCGGGCCCTGCCGAAAGCGCCCAACAAGGGCAGGACTACAGCCGTGTGAGCCCCGGTCGCATGGCCGTACGACGGCCGAGGTCCGCAGAACAGGCCAACAGTACGGTCGTTGGCAGTGTCAGTTATGGGTGCCCTTGTTGGCGTCAGGAGCCGATCCGGGCGATCAGCACGCAGGCATCGTCCTCACGCTCCGTATCGCCGAACTCCTCGACCACGATCCGCACGCACTCCTGCGCAGTGCGGGCCGACGACAGCCTCGGTGCCAGACCCAGCAGCCGCTGGGCCGCCGGGGAGCCGACGGCGGACGGGTCGTCGAGCTCGGCTTGGCGCGGCAGGAGGCCGTCGGTGTGCAGCACCAGCACGTCGCCGGGGGCCAGCTGCTCTTCGGCCTGCCCGTAGCCTGCGCCGGAGGTGGCGCCGAGCAGCACACCCTCCGGCCGTCGCAGGACCCGCCCCGTCCCGTTGCGGAACAGCAGCGGGGCGGGGTGGCCGGCCTGGGACCAGACGAGCGTACGAGTACGGGAGTCGTACCGGCAGCACACCGCGCTGCCGAGAGCCGGCTGCGCCGCGCTGTCGAGCAGCTCGTTCAGCCAGCCCATCAGCGCAGCCGGCTCGACCCCGGCGACCGCCATCCCGCGCAGCGCGCCGAGCAGCATGGCCATGCTCGAGGTGGCGGTCACGCCGTGCCCGGTCAAGTCACCGGCGCTGAGCAGAGCGCGGCCGTCGGGCAGCTGCATCGCGTCGTACCAGTCGCCTCCGATGAGAGCGTTGGAGGCGGAAGGGAGGTAGTGCGCGGCGAGGTCGAGGGCGGTCGGGCCGCCTTGCGGGAACCGCAGGGAACCGCGCCACGGTGGGAGCACGGCCTCCTGCAGCTCGACCGCAAGCCGGCGCTCGGTCTGCGCGACGTGCCGGTGGCGCTGCAGCGAGTCACGGGTCTCGCGCACCGCTCGCTGGCTGCGGCGCAGCTCGCTGACGTCCCGCAGCACGGCCCACATGGAGGCCGTGCAGCCGTCGGCGTCGAGCACCGGCTCGCCCATCATGTGCAGCGTGCGTACGCAGCCGTCGGCACGCACGATGCGGAACTCCCCGTCGATCGGCTTCCCGTCCACCAGACAGTCGGTGACCATACGGGTCAGCAGCGTCTGGTCTTGGGAGAACAGCCAGGAAGGCAGTTCATCCAGGGGGAGCGGACCGTCCTCGGGAGAGCGGCCGAAGATCCGGAACAGCTCGTCCGACCAGTCGACTTCGTCGGTGAGCAGGTTCCACTCGGCGCTGCCGACCCGGCTGAGCAGCGAGCCGCGCTCTGCCCCGGGCAGGGCGGCGGGCGGCGGTACGGTCACCGCGGCGGCGTCCTCCTCGGGCTCGGGCGGCAGCCCTTCGCGCAACTGGCCGAGCTGCTGACCGAGGTCGTCGAGGTGGTGCACCGCGAGGTCGCAGAGTGCGCGCTGCCAGCGGATCTCCGGGTCGTCGTCATGTTCCGGCGCGTCGTCGGGACGCACCGCGTCGACACCACCGCGCAGTTGGCGGGTCTGCGAGATGAGTGCGTCGAGCATGCCGCGCTCGGGCGGCTGGGCGGCGGGACGGTCCGCATACGTGTGGGACGGCATGACGTACTCCGATACAGGCGCGGCTCGAGGGAAGCAGGGCCGGGTTACGACTCTTGCACAGCGAGCGACGGCCCGTAAGGGATTTGGCAACACACGATTCGGTGGTGCTTTAGTCATATGCCACAGGCCTTCCGGTCGGTGCGGGCGCTGCAGGGCCCACGGCGGCGGCGCCGATCGACCCGGCAACCACAGGCCCTGAGCGGCAGCCGGGACCCGCCCGGAGGGAAGCCCGGTGGGGAAGGAGCAGGCCGGAATCGGTGGAATGGATCAGTCCGGGTAGGCTGCGGCGCTCGGGACCCGCGAGCCCACGACGTTCACCAGGCGTAGACCCTGTGATCCCGGCAAGAATGCCGATCAGCGGAAATCCCGTTGCCAGTGATGTCCCCGCACCGGATGCTGACCTCATGTTCGATCCAGACATAGCGCCCAGCGGCACCCTGCTCGGCCTCCTGCAGCGAGGCCGCGGCGACGGGACCCTGCTCGCCCTCGCGGCTCCGCGGGCGGAGGCGCTCGCCGCTCTGCACCACTGTGTGCTGCGCGACCCCCGGCACGACTGGCACCTCGAGAACCGGTCCCTGTACTACGCGCGGCTCTATCTCGAGCTCGACGGCGGGCTCGACGAGATCGAACAGCACCTCTTCCACCCCGACGACCTGGTGGACACCTCAGAGGAGCGCACCGGACTCGCCCTCGCGGTCCTCGGCCACCTCGCCAGTTACGGCCGCGACGACGCCCTGCTGCTGCTCCGCCGCTACGCCGCCGCCGGCGCCAACTGGACCTGGGCCCTCGACGAGCTCGCCCTCCGGGACGACGACGCGTCGCTGCGCGCCCTGGCCGCCCCCGTCCTCGCCCGCTTCCCCCGGACCCCCGAGGGCGAGGCGGAGCTCGCCGCAGCCGTACGGGACGCCTTCGAGCCCCGGCCCTGGCGGCTGTGGGCAGAGGACGGCGAAGAGCACCCCGAGCGCGCCCAGAGCTCTGCCACGGCCGCCCGCGTACGCACCGCGCGGGAACAGGGCTGCTTCGACCGCTGGCAGCGCCAGCTGCGGCCGACCGGCCCGCGGCCCGGCTGGAGCGTCCGCGACGTACTCGACTGGGCCCAGCAGGGCCTGGACCAGCACCCGTCCCAGCCCCGCCATGCCGCCGCCGCCCGCTGCCTGACCGCCGTGGCCGGCCCCGAGGACCGCCCCGAGATCGTCGAGGCCGCCCGGCGCGGCCCGGACGCCTCCCGGTGCACGGCCCTGCACTACCTCGCCGAGCAGCAGGACCCCGAGGCCCTCGACCTGCTGGAGGCCGCCGCGAGCGACCCCTCCCGCGTCGTCGCCGAGGCCGCGGTCGCCTCCTTCGAGCGCATGTGCAGCACCGCCGCCCTCGGACGCAGCCGCCGGTGGGTGCACCGCACGGACGCCCTCGGCCGGGCCGCCGCCGGAATGCTCGCGTGCAGGGGCAGCAGCCGGGACGCCGACCTCGTCCTGGCCGCCCTGCGCAGAACAGTTCGCACCGAGGGGCCCGATGCCGCCGGGCTCTGGCCGCTCGTCGACGGCGCCGGCCGGCTGTCGATCGCCTGCGCAGCCCCCGTTCTGCGCCACATCTACCGCGAGACGTCCTCGTCCCATCTGCGCGGCCGCGCCGCCCGTGCCCTGGCCGCCACCGACCCGTCCTTCGCCGCCGGCTTCGCGGTCGAGTGCCTGTGGGACTGCGAGGAGAGCACCCGCGAGCTGGCCGCCCGGCACGCCACGATCGGTGACACCCGTGTCGTCAAGCAGCTGCGCCGGCTCGCCGCAGATCCGGCCGAGGAGGCCGAGGTCCAGACCGCCGTCCGCAGCCGCATCGGCCCGGACCTGCCGGCGGTCTGACCGTGACGGGGTGACAGATCCGCGGAGGTCACAGCGGGATCACGGCGGGCGGGGTGAAAACGGGCAGGCGACCGTGAAACACACCATCCAGCGGTCGGCGCAGGAGAAACGCTCATGGGGCGTTTCACAGGTGGAAAGATCCACGTGACCCAGCGGGCGTCCAGCGCGTCCACAACACGGGTATGCGTGTCGTCATCGTCACCGAATCCTTCCCGCCCGACGTCAACGGCGTCGCCCACTGCGCCCTGCAGACCGCCCGGCACCTCGTGCGGCGCGGTCACGATCCCCTCGTCATCGCCCCCTCCATACCGCATGTCCCCCTGGTGGGGCCTGACGGCCCCGACTCCGCCCCCTGCCCCGTGGTACGGGTGCCCTCCCTCCCGCTGCCCGGCTATCCGCAGGTGCGGGTCGCCCTGCCCAGCCGGCGGGTCGCCACCTCGCTCGCGGCCCACCGGGCCGACGTCGTCCACCTCGCCAGCCCCTTCGTCCTCGGGGTGCGCGGGATGGCCGCCGCCACCCGCCTGCACATCCCCGCGGTCGCCGTCTACCAGACCGATCTGGGCGGCTACGCCCGTACCTACGTCGGCGCGGGCGAGAACGCCGCGTGGCGGCGCATCCGCAGCGTGCACACCGCGGCCGACCGCACCCTCGCCCCTTCCTCCGCGTCCGTGCGCGACCTCCTGGACCACGGGATCCCCCGGGTCCGGCTCTGGCCGCGCGGCGTGGACACCGAGCGCTTCCGCCCGGACCGGCGCGACCCCGAGCTGCGCCGCACCCTCGCCCCGAACGGTGAACTGCTCGTCGGCTACATCGGCCGCCTGGCCCCCGAGAAGCACGTCGAACTGCTCAGCGGCGTGTGCGACCTCCCGGGTGTGCGGGTGGTCGTGGTCGGCGACGGCCCCAGCGCACCGGCGCTGCGCACCGCCCTGCCCGGCGCCTACTTCCCCGGGCGCATGACGGGGGACGAACTCGCCCGTCTCTTTGCCTCCCTGGACATCTTCGTGCACACCGGGCCGTACGAGACCTTCTGTCAGACCGTCCAGGAGGCCATGGCGAGCGGCCTGCCCGTCGTCGCGCCCGCGGCCGGGGGCCCGCTGGACCTCGTCGACCACGGCCGTACGGGACTGCTGGTGCCGCCGCGCGACGCCGGCGCCGTACGCGACGCGGTGCGCTCACTCGTCGCCGATCCGCAGCGGAGAGCGGAGTACGGGCGGACCGGGCGCGCGACCGTCGAGGGACGGACCTGGGACGCGGTCGGCGACCAACTCCTGGACCACTACGCCGAGGTGCTCGCCGAGCGGACGGCGGTGGCGGCATGACCGGGGCCATAGCCGGAAGGGGGCCGCTGCGGATCGTCCGGCTCGCCAACTTCGTGGCTCCGGCGTCGGGAGGGCTGCGAACCGCCCTGCACGAACTCGGTGCGGGCTACCGGGCCGCCGGGCACGAACCCGTCCTCATCGTGCCGGGGGAGCGCGCCGCGGACGAGTACACCGAGCAGGGCCGGGTGATCACCCTGCCCGGCCCCGCGGTCCCCGGCACCGGTGGCTACCGGGTGCTGACCGACCGTCGGCGCCTCACGGATCTGCTCGAAGCCCTGAAGCCGGACCGGTTGGAGGTGTCCGACCGCACGACGCTGCGCTGGACGGGGGAGTGGGCGCGCCGCGCCCGCGTCCGCGCGGTGATGGTGTCCCACGAGACCGTGGACGGGGTGCTGCGCACCTGGGGCGTTCCGGAGACCGCTGCCCTGCGGATGGCGGACGGGCTCAACCGGCGTTCGGCGCGGGCGTACGCGCGCGTCGTCTGCACGACGGCGTTCGCGGAGCGCGAGTTCGCCAGGATCGGCGCACGCAATGTCGTACGCGCCCCCCTCGGTGTCGACCTGCAGCGCTGGCGGCCGGACCACCACAGCGCCGCCCTGCGCGCGCGGTACGCGGGTCCCGGGCAGGTCCTGCTCGTCCTGTGCTCCCGGCTGTCGGTGGAGAAGCGGCCGGGCATCGCGCTCGACGCGCTCAGCGAACTGCGCCGGCGCGGCGGGACGAACGCCGTTCTGGTGGTGGCCGGGGACGGCCCGCTGCGCGCGCGGCTGGAGGAACGCGCGCGTGCGGAGCGGCTGCCGGTGACCTTCCTCGGGCATCTGGCGGACCGCGACGCCGTGGCGGCCCTTCAGGCCACGGCGGACGTGTGCCTGGCCCCGGGGCCGGTGGAGACCTTCGGCCTCGCGGCCCTCGAGGCACTGGCCTGCGGTACGCCGGTCGTGGCGAACGCGGCGTCCGCGCTGCCGGCGATCCTCGGCACGGCGGGCGCGGCGGCGCCCGGCGAGGGGCCGGCGTTCGCGGACGCGGTACGGCGCCTGGCCGCTCGCCCGGAGCCGGTCCGCAGGGAAGCCGCGCGTGCCCGCGCCGAACGGTACGGCTGGTCCGCGTCCGTCGACGCCTTCCTCGCCGCGCACGACGCGCCCAGGCGTGAGGCGTTGTCACATGGTGCGACCGCCGACGCGGGACCCGCCCATGGGCGGGAAACCCGCGCCGCCCGGGGAGCCGCCGCGTGAACGCCGGCCCCACGGCTCCGTCCGCACCCCGGAGGGAATCCTCCGCTTCCGCCGGTGACCTGTGCCTGCGCCTGAGCGGCGATGCGGCGGCCTCCGCCGAGACGGAAGGGCCCGACCGCGCCGCCTCGCCCACATCCTGGCCGACTCCCGAGGGCCCCGCTCCGGAACACCACGCAGCTGCCCCAGCAGCCGTGGCTCCACAGGCACGGCGAGCCACCCTGCCCGCACCGAGTGCCCGTCGGCCCGGGACATTCCCGGCCGTGGACGCCACAGCGGGCCGTCCCGGCAACGACGTCGGCGCGGTCGAGGTCATGCCGACGGCCGGCGGCCCGGCCGGGAGACCGGGGGCTGCGGGGGATGCGCACGATGACGGTGAGGTTGTCGGCGCGCTGGCGTCCGAGGCCGCCAACCGGGCCCGGGCTCACGCGGTCTCGAACGCGGTAGCCGTACGGCCAGGTGGTGCCGTCCGTACCGGCACCCTCGCGCCTGCGGTCGGTGCGCGGATGCGGGCGCGCGCCGACGCGCCCGGCGGGGCCGTGGTGGCCGCGGACCCCGAAAGCCCGCCGCAGGCCATACGGTTCGCTGCGCTCGGGGACTCCATCACCGAGGGCGTCGGCGATCCCGTCCCCGGGGGGTGGCGCGGCTGGGCCGCGCTGCTCGCCGAAACACTCGCCCCCGGAGGCGCGCAGCTGCTCAACCTCGCCCGCAGCGGCGCGCTCAGCAAGGACGTGGCGGAATCCCAGCTCCCCGCGGCGCGCGCCCACCGCCCCCATGTGGCGTCCGTCCTGGTCGGCGGCAATGACACCCTGCGTGCCTCGTTCGATATCGGGCAGATCGCCGCCCGCCTCGACTCCGTCCTGGCCACCCTGCGCGCCGACGGCGCGTTGCTGCTGACCGCCTGCCTGCCGGACGCGGGGCAGTTGCTCGGCCTGCCGCCCTCGCTGGCGCGGCCGCTCGGCCGCCGGATGCGGGCCGTCAACACCGTCATCCATACGCTGTCCGACCGCTACGGCGCGCTGCACCTCCATGTCGAGAGCAAGCCCTGGCTTGCCGACCGCGCCGCGGTGAGCGTCGACCGGCTCCACCCCAGCCAGCTCGGGCACCGGCTGATCGCCCGCGAGTTCCATGCCCTGGTCACCGCCGCCGGGGTGGCGACCGGCCCGCCGCCGGTGGCCGTACCGGACGGGGCGCCCCCGTCCCGTACCGCCAAGGTGTGGTGGATGGCGACCCGCGGTACGCGCTGGGTCGTCAACCGCTGCACCGATCTGCTGCCGGATCTCCTGCGGCTGGCGGTGCAGGAGAGCCGGCACCGCCTGCTGGGCTCCGACCACCTGCTCGACGTCCGCGCGCAGCATGCGACCGCAGCGGCGCTCGCGGCGGTGACGGCCGCGGCGGGATCTCCCGCACCCCTCACCGGCCCTGCGACAATGGCCTGATGGCGGGACGCTGGGAGTTCTGGATCGACCGCGGCGGCACCTTCACCGACATCGTCGGCAAACGGCCGGACGGCCGGCTCGTCACGCACAAGCTGCTGTCCCACAATCCCGAGCGCTACCGGGACGCGGCCGTCGCCGGGATCCGCTTCATGCTGGGTCTCGGCCCCGAGGAGTCCGTTCCGGCGGACCGGATCGCCGTGGTCAAGATGGGCACCACCGTCGCCACCAACGCCCTCCTCGAGCGCAAGGGCGAGCCCACCGTCCTTGTCGTCACCGAGGGCTTCCGCGACGCCCTGCGCATCGCCTACCAGAACCGCCCCAGGCTGTTCGACCGCCGGATCGTCCTGCCGGAGACGGTGTACGAGCGGGTCGTCGAGGTCCCCGAGCGCGTCGACGCGCACGGCGGCACCGTGCGGCCGCTGGACCTGGACGCCGTGACCGAGGCGCTGCGGACCGCCCACCGCGACGGTTTCCGCAGCCTCGCCGTCGTCCTTCTGCACGGTTACCGGCATCCCGCGCACGAGGCTGCCATCGCGCGGGCCGCGGCCGGCCTGGGCTTCACCCAGATCAGCTGCTCCCATGAGGTCAGCCCGCTGATGAAGCTCGTACCGCGTGGTGACACCACGGTGGTGGACGCCTATCTCTCACCGATCCTGCGCCGCTACGTCGAGGAGGTCGCGAGCGAACTGCGCGGCGTCCGGCTGATGTTCATGCAGTCCAACGGCGGGTTGCGGGAGGCCGCGCACTTCCGCGGCAAGGACGCCGTGCTGTCCGGGCCGGCCGGCGGTGTCGTCGGCATGGCCCGCGCCTCCGGCCAGGCGGGTCTCAACCGCGTCATCGGCTTCGACATGGGCGGCACCTCCACGGACGTCTCACACTACGCGGGCGAGTTCGAGCGGGTCTTCGGCACCCAGGTGGCCGGGGTGCGGATGCGCGCCCCGATGATGAACATCCACACCGTCGCCGCCGGCGGCGGCTCCGTCCTGCACTTCGACGGCCAGCGCTACCGCGTGGGACCGGACTCGGCAGGCGCTGTTCCGGGCCCTGCCTGCTACCGGCGCGGCGGCCCGCTGACGGTGACCGATGCCAACGTCATGCTCGGCCGGGTACAGCCCGAGCACTTCCCCGCCGTTTTCGGCCCGGGCGGTGACCAGCCGCTGGACGCCGGCGTCGTACGCGAGAGGTTCGCCCGGCTCGCGGAGGAGGCCGCCGAGGCCACCGGCGACCGGCGCAGCCCCGAGGAAGTGGCCGCCGGCTTCCTGGAGATCGCCGTCCTCAACATGGCGAACGCCGTGAAGAAGATCTCGGTACAGCGCGGCCACGACGTCACCCGCTACGCGCTGACCAGCTTCGGCGGCGCGGGCGGACAGCACGCCTGTGCGGTCGCCGACGCCCTCGGCATCAACACCGTGATCGTGCCCCCGCTGGCCGGCGTGCTCTCCGCGTACGGCATCGGTCTTGCCGACGCCACTGCCATGCGCGAGCAGTCCGTCGAGACCGAACTCGGCGAGCAGGCGCTGCCCGGGGTCCGGGAGACCTGTGCCGGCTTGGCCGAGCGGACGCGCGCGGAACTGCGTGCCGACGGCATCCCCGACACCGCGATCGCCACGGTCGCGCGCGTGCACTTGCGCTACGCCGGCACCGACTCGAGCCTGGTCGTCCCCCTGGACTCAGTGCCGGCGATGACCGAGGACTTCGAGCGCACACACCGTGCCCGCTACGCCTTCACCATGGACAAACCCCTTGTCGTCGAGGCGGTTTCGGTGGAGGCCGTCGGATCGGCGGGCCCCGAGGGGCGCCAGGCCGAGGAGCAAGCGGCGCGCGAGGGCCCGCTCACGCCCCTGGCCACAGTGCGGGTTTTCAGTGCGGGCCGTCGGCAGGACACTCTCCTGTACTGGCGCGGGGAACTGCGGCCGGGAGATGTCATCCAGGGCCCGGCGATCATCTCGGAGGCCGACGCCACCACCGTGGTCGACCCGGGCTGGCAGGCGGCCGTCGGCGAGCACGGGCATCTGATGCTGACGCGCGTACGCCCCCGCCCGGGCAGGGTCGCCGTCGGCACCGACGTGGACCCGGTGATGCTGGAGGTCTTCAACAACCTCTTCATGGCGATCGCCGAGCAGATGGGCGTACGCCTGGAGAACACCGCGCACTCGGTCAACATCAAGGAGCGGCTGGACTTCTCCTGTGCGCTGTTCGACGCCGAGGGCAACCTCATCGCCAACGCGCCGCACATTCCCGTACACCTCGGCTCGATGGGCGAGTCCATCAAGGAGGTGCTGCGGCGCAGGCAGGGCGGCATGCGGCCGGGCGACGTCTACGCCATCAACGACCCGTACCACGGCGGGACGCACCTGCCCGATGTCACTGTCGTCACCCCCGTCTTCGCCGAGGACGGCCATGAGCTTCTGTTCCTGGTCGCCTCGCGTGGGCACCACGCGGAGATCGGCGGACTCACCCCCGGCTCGATGCCGGCCTTCAGCCGGACCATCCGCGAAGAGGGCGTCCTCTTCGACAACTGGCTGCTGGTGCGCGACGGCAGGATGCGCGAGGCCGAGACGCGGGAACTGCTCACCACGGCGCAGTACCCCTCGCGAGATCCGGACGCCAACCTCGCCGATCTGCGCGCCCAGATCGCCGCCAACGAGAAGGGCATCCACGAACTGCGCCGGATGGTCGACCAGTTCGGTCTCGACGTCGTCCAGGCCTACATGGCGCACGTCCAGAACAACGCGGAGGAGTCCGTACGCCGTATCGTCGCGGGCCTGAAGGACGGCAGCTACAGCTACGAGATGGACAGCGGCGCGGTTATCCGGGTCGCGGTGCGCGTGGACAGCTCCTCCCGCAGCGCCGTCCTGGACTTCACCGGCACCTCCTCCCAGCAGCCGGGGAACTTCAACGCGCCCACGTCCGTGGTGATGGCGGCCGTGCTGTACGTCTTCCGCACCCTCGTCGCCGACGACATCCCGCTCAACAGCGGCTGTCTGAAGCCGCTGGAAGTCCGTGTGCCCGAAGGCTCGATGCTCGCGCCCACCTACCCGGCGGCCACCGTCGCGGGCAATGTGGAGACGTCCCAGGCCGTCACCGGCGCGCTGTACGCGGCGCTCGGCGTCCAGGCGGAGGGCTCCGGGACGATGAACAACGTCACCTTCGGCAACGACCGTGTGCAGTACTACGAGACCGTCGCCAGCGGCTCGGGCGCGGGCGACGGCTTCGCCGGGGCCGACGCCGTCCAGACCCATATGACCAACTCGCGCCTCACCGACCCCGAAGTGCTGGAGTGGCGCTACCCCGTGCGCGTGGAGAGCTTCGCCGTACGGGAGGGCAGCGGCGGGCGCGGCCGGTGGCACGGCGGCTGCGGAGTCACCCGTAAGATCCGCTGCCTGGAGCCGATGACCGTCGGCGTGCTGTCGGGGCACCGGCGTGTAGCGCCGTACGGGATGGCGGGCGGCGAACCGGGAGCCAAGGGCGCCAACTGGATCGAGCGCGCCGATGGCACCGTGACACACCTGAAGGGCTGCGACTCGGCGGACCTTGCGCCAGGGGATGCGCTGGTGGTGCGGACACCGGGCGGTGGCGGTTACGGGCCTGCGGACTGACGCAGCCGCCGGCCGGATTCGGGCCATGGACGGAGACGGCCCCTCCGCTTGCCCTGGACGACGGCGCCGCGGGTGTGGACGAGGCGATGTGGGGGCCGGGAACCGGAGACTCTCAGCAGGTGCGACCCACGGGGACGAAGCGGACCGGGGTACCCGGCGCGGCCTGCGCCGCCGCGCCCAGGAACTCCTCCGGTACGACCCCGACCACCGGATACCCGCCCGTGGTCGGATGGTCGGCGAGGAAGACGACCGGCCGGCCGTCCGGCGGAACCTGTATCGCACCCGGCACCATGCCCTCGCTGGGCAGCTCCCCGTCCCTGGCCCGCTCCAGGGAGGGCCCCTCGGTGCGCAGCCCGATGCGGTTGCTCGCGGGCGACACGCGGAAGTCGCCCGCGAAGAGGCTGCGTACGCCCTCGGCCGTGAACCAGTCGTCGCGCGGGCCGAGCACCACCGGCAGTACCAGTTCGCGTGGGGGCGCCTGCCACGGCACGACGTCCACGGACGCGGCTGGGCCCGCCACGGCGCCGAGCGGCAGCACGGAGCCCTCGGCCAAGGGCGACGGGCCGAGGCCGGAGAGCAGGTCGGTCGCCCGGCTGCCGAGCACCGGCTCGGCGGCGACGCCGCCCGCGAACGCCAGATAGCTGCGTACTCCGTGCGTCGCCGCGCCAACGTCCAGCAGGGAACCGGCGGGTACCCGTACGGCGGTTCCCCAGGGCGCGGGCCGCCCGTCGACGGTGACCGGGCAGGGCGCGCCGGTCACCGCGACCGTGACCGGGCCCGCCACGCGGACGGCGCAGCCGAGCACCGTGGTCTCCAGGGCGGCGGCTGTCACCGGGTTCCCGATCAGGCGGTTCGCCAGCCGGTGTGCGGACGGGTCGAGCGCACCGGAGCGCGGGACACCCAGATGCGCGTGCCCGGGCCGGCCGAGATCCTGAACGGTCGTCAGGAGTCCCGGCCGCACGACTTCGAACTCGCGGTCGGTCACGCGGCCACCAGGGGTACGAAGCGGACACGGGTGCCCGGAGCGAGCAGGGCGGCACGCGCGCGTGCCGGGTCCCAGAGCACGGCGTCCGTGCTCCCGATGAGCTGCCAGCCGCCGGGGGAGGAGCGCGGGTAGACGCCGGTGTAGGGCCCGGCGATGGCGACCGCACCCGCGGGGACCCGAGTCCGTGGCGTGGCGCGGCGCGGTACATGACGGGACTCGGGGAGTCCGGTGAGATAGCCGAAGCCGGGGGCGAACCCGCAGAAGGCGACGCGGAATTCGGTGCCGGAGTGAATCCGGGCGACCTCCTCCCGCGCCACCCCCCAGTGCTCGGCGACCTCGGCCAGGTCGGGACCGTCGTAGCGCACGCGGATCTCGACAGCCTCCTGCTGGTCGCGGCCGACCGGCGGGATCTGCCACTGCGTCAGTTCCGCGGCCAGTTGTCCCGGGTCGGCGAGGCCGTTGATCAGGACGGTACGGGCGGCGGGCACGATCTCCTGGACGGCCGGGAGGGTCCCGGCGGCGCGGCGGCGCAGCAGCTCGGCGTGGAGCGCCTCCACCTCCGCGGCGCTGTCGAGTTCGACGAGCAGCCCGTGCCGCCCGACCGGCAGGGGCCTCACGCGAAGGCCCTTACGCGGACACCGGCCGCCGACAGCTCCGTCCGCACCGTACGGGCGAGTTCGGCCGCGCCGGGCGTGTCGCCGTGCAGGCACAGGGAGCGGGCGCGCAGGCGGACACGTGCGCCGTCCACGGCGGTGACTTCTCCGTCCCGGGCGAGACGTACGGAGCGCTTGATCACCGCGGACGGGTCGCTGATGACCGCATCCGGCCTGCGGCGGGGGACGAGCGTGCCGTCCGCGGTGTAGGCGCGGTCGGCGAAGGCCTCGGCGACGACCGGGAGTCCGGCCTTCTCGGCAGCGGCGTGCAGCTGTGAGTCCGGCAGGCCCAGGACGGGAAGGTCCCCGTCGGCGAGGAGTACGCCCTCCACGACGGCCGCCGCCTGCTCCTCGTCGACGGCGGCGCGGTTGTACAGCGCGCCGTGGGGCTTGACGTAGCCGACGCGCGCTCCCGCCGCCCTGGCGAAGACCTCCAGCGCGCCGATCTGGTAGGCGACTTCGTGGGCCAGCTCGTCCGCCGGCACGTCCATCGCGCGGCGGCCGAAGCCCGCCAGGTCCCGATAGGAGACCTGGGCGCCGATCGTCACGCCCCGCTCGGCGGCCAGCGCGCACACCCGGCGCATGGTGGTCGGATCTCCGGCGTGGAAGCCGCAGGCGACGTTGGCGCTGGTGACGACGGAGAGCAGGGCCTCGTCGTCGGTGAGAGTCCAGCGGCCGAACCCCTCCCCGAGGTCGGCGTTGAGATCGATCACCACGTCGGTCATATCCGTCCGTTCCTGCGTGCAGGGGTCGCGGGGGGCCGATGGGCCCGGCCCGTGCCGGTGAGCGGATGTGACCGGTCGGCCCGGATCCGCAGAGGCCACCCCCAAGGGCAGCCGAGCCGCCCGGTCGCACCTAAAGTAGAGGATCGTTGAACGATCCGACAAGAGGGACGTTGTTCCGAATCGGTATCCGGTATTGACTGCTGCCGCTGTCGTACCGGGCCCGGCCGGGGCCGAAGAGCGCCCGGTCAGGGCGGAGAGGGAGGGACGCCGTGATGGACGGGGTCGAACGCAGGCTCGGAGAGGCCGCCGGGCTGGAGTCGGACCGGGCGCTGCTCGGGCGGACCAGCACCGCCGAGCGCGTCGCGGACATCCTGCGCGACCGGATCGCCGAGGGGTTCTTCCCGCCCGGGACCCGGCTGGCGGAGGACAGTATCGGCGGGGCATTGGGCGTGTCCCGCAACACCCTCCGGGAGGCCTTCCGCCTGCTCACGCACGAGCGGCTGCTGGTACACGAGCTGAATCGCGGTGTGTTCGTCCGCGTCGTGACGGTCGACGACCTCATCGACATCTACCGCGTGCGCCGGCTGATCGAATGCGCGGCGGTGCGCAGCCTGGGGGAGCCGCCCTACCCGCTCGAGACGGTCGAGTCGGCCGTCGAAGCCGGCGAGCGGGCCGCCCGGGACCAGATCTGGCAGGACCTGTCCACCGCCAACATCCGGTTCCACCAAGCCCTCGTCGCGCTGGCGGGCAGCCCGCGCACGGACGAGCTCATGCGCGGTGTGCTGGCCGAACTGCGCCTGGTCTTCCATGTGATGGCCGACCCGCGGCGCTTCTACGAGCCGTATCTCGTCCGCAACCGGCAGATCCTCAAGGCGCTGCGGGCAGGTGACGCGCAGGAGGCCGAGCGGCTGCTCGCGGCGTATCTGGACGACTCGCGCGCGCAGTTGGCCGCTGCGTACGCCCAGCAGGTCGCCGAGGGTTGAGCGCTGTCACAGGGGCAACGTCCCGTCAGCCAATGAGGATTGCACTCTTGTCCGATCGTTGAAAGGAGCCGCTGCGGACAGCCCGCTGAGGGAGCATCCCGTACCCGCTGAGTTCTGGTGTCGTGCGGTGTCCCATCCGCGCCGTTTCGAGCAATGTCAGTAGCACCGCTTAATCTGTCCGTCGTGAATGCGAAAGCCTCGGCGACAGCCCCGCCGGCCATCCTCGGCGCTCCCCCAGAGCTTCGCCTGGGTGGGGGTACCCCCAGCGGTAGCCGGGGGAGTGCCCCCAGGCCCGCTCCCGGCCCGGCCGCCGACGAGGGCTTGGCCCGGCGCCTGCGCGCGCTCGCCTGCACCGCCCCGCTGCACGATCTGGACACGCGCAAGGCCAACCTCGCCGGCGAGTACTCGGTCTACGCGATGGCCGAGGTGGCCCTCGCGGCCATCGACCTCGTCACGCTCCACATGGACTTCGACACCGGGGCCGACCACGAGCAGATAGTGGCCAGACTGCTCCCGCGCGTCGCCGCACAGGCGCCCGGCCGCCCCGCCGCCGAGCACGAGCGCGTCGCCCGCTGGGTGCTGGAGAACCTGATCAACGTCGGCAGCGTCGACCGCGGATTCCGCGCGGTGTACGGCACGTTCGGGCCGGACGGCCAGTACGTCCGCCGTGACTACGACTTCAAGCTCATCGAGGAGGTCCCCGGGCCCGGCGGCAGCGTCTATCTGCGCACCACCGACGAAGCGGTCAACGTTCTGGTCGGCGCGCTCGACACCGATGTGACCAGCGCGCAGGTCGCCGCCGAGGTCAAGCTCGAAGTGCTCATCAGCCGCGGCCGCCTCGCCGATGCTCAACTCGCCGCCGAGCAGGCCCGCTACCGCACGGTCCAGTACGCCGAGACCCTGCGCAGGACCCTTGACGCCACCCGGCGCAACGTACGCGCCGTCGACTGGCTCAGCACCGTCCCCGACATGATCGCCGAGGCGCTGGACCACGTCGCCGACCGCTACCGCCACGAGAGCGCGATCCTCACCAACATCCGCCGGGCCCGCGACGAGGCCGAGGACCCCGAGCACAAGCGGCGCGCCGCCGAACTTGTCGACATCGTGAAGGACTGCATCCGCCGGCACACACAGCTGCAGTCCCGGCTGCTGGAGGCGGGTCCGTTGTTCCGGGCCGAGCAGGACCGGCAGGCCTTCGCCGCGCCCGCCGCCGAGTCCGGCCTCGATCTGTACGGCCAGCTGCTCGCGCCGGTGCTGCCGCTGCCCGTCGAGCAGGCGACCCGGGTCACCGACGCCTTCTTCGCCCGCGGCACCGGGCTGCGCACCCCGTCCGCCGTACGGGTCGGAGACCTGGTCGACCTGCTCCTCACCCCGCCTGTCGAGCGCGAACACCTCGGCGCGCAGATGCCCGAGCCGGACCTCGTCGCCACGCCCGACGACAGCCGCTTCAGCGAGGAGCAGCTGGCCGTCGCCATGGAACTGCTGGACCTTCCGGCGGACGCCCCGCGCCGGCTGTCCGGACTCCTCGCCGAAGCCCGCCGCCGGGACCCCGAACTGCCCTACCTCGTCGCGCTGTTGGCCGTGCATGCCGCCAGCCCGCCGGTCGGCACCGCCTACCGGCAGGGTGAGGAGCGGCTGCTCTTCGCCGTCGACGACGGCACCGAGCTCGACGATCCGGAGTTCGGCGGCGCCGACCTCATCGTCGGCGCGGCCCTCCTGGACGCGGCGGGCATGGCCGCCGACCGTTCGGAGGCCGCGTGACAGCCCCCTCGCCGGGAAGGCCGCAGGCGCCGCGACCGGCCGCGCCGGCGACGCGACGGGCCGCCGGGCCGGCCACAGTGCGCCGCGCGGACCACCAGAACGTTCTGAGCAAGGAGTTGCAGTGACCGAGTACCGTGCCGAGGAGGGCACGCAGTCGGTATCCCCGGCGGCAGCGGGGGACGGTACCGGCGCCGCGACGGCGTACGGGCAGCAGGTGAGCGGCGCCGCCCCCGCCGGCACGGCGATCACCCCCGCCGACGCCGCCGACGCCGCGCGGCTTGTCTCCTTCGGGCTGCAGCCCAAGCTGCTCCCGGCCCGGGATGCCGAGTACGCCGAGCTGCTGCGCCGCCACCGGGACGACCCCGCCTTCGCCCGGCTCGCCGATGCGGTGGCCGCCGGCCTCGGCCTCGTGGTCCTCGAGGTGTCCACCCGCGCGGGTATGGCCCTCGCCGCAGCCGAGGACTCCGTCTTCGCCGTCCGTATGGGCGATTACGCGCGGCGCGCCGCCGCCGACTCAGCCGATCGCTTTCTGCACGGGCTCGCCCATCTCGCGGTGGCCGCCATGGCTTTCCCTCGCCCTGAGGACCTCGCCGACGACGGCTACATCGGGCGGATCACCGTCAACGGCGTCGACGCCTTCGTCCGCCAGGCCTGCCGACGCTTGGAGGAGCGGGCGGCCGAGCGGGGCGAGAACACCGACCCGAGCACCGATGCCCCCGGCCTGGAGGCCGCCTGGCGTGTCTACGCCCGCCGCAGCGCGACCGGCGCCACCAAGGACGCCCGGCGGCTGGCCGGTTCGACCACCGGCATCGTCGGCAAGGCCGTGTCCTTCCTCACCGACTCCGGCTTTCTGCAGCGCACCGGCGACGACTCGGGAGGCTCGTACCGCACCACCGCGCGCTACCAGCTGCAGGTCCGCGACATGGCCGGCAGCGCCGCCATGGCCGAACTGCTGGAACTCGGCATCGTTCCCACCAGTGACGGCAGCGCGACCCTGCTCCCGCCCGACGACACCGACGATCTCGACCTGGTCGCCGACGCCGGCCTGCCCTTCCACACCTGATCCCCGTCTGATCCCCGTCCGCACCCCCCGTCCCCCCGTCCCCCCGTCCCCCGTCCACATCCCCTGCTGCACGACACAACGAGAGTCCGCCGATGTACGAGCTGTCCCGGGTCCGCCTCTACTCCATCGGACCTGCCGGTGCGCGCTACGCCGACACCGTGCTGGACCTGCGCGGTGTGGGCGAGCCGGTGGCCAACCCGGCGCCCACCCAGGCGGACTTCTTCGAGGACGAGCCCGTCGGCCCGCCGCGCCGCCCCGCGCCCGCCGGCGTGCTCTTCCTGGAGAACGGCGGCGGCAAGTCCGTACTGCTCAAGCTGATCTTCTCCGTGATGCTGCCAGGCCACCGCAACACCCTGGGCGGTGCCAGCTCGGGCGTGCTGCGCAAGTTCCTCCTCGCCGACGACTGCGGGCATGTCGCCCTGGAGTGGCAGCACACCGTCACCGGCGAGTGCGTCGTCGTCGGCAAGGTCAGCGAGTGGCGGGGGCGCCAGGTCTCGGGCGACCCGCGGAAGTTCGCCGAGGCGTGGTACTCCTTCCGGCCCGGCCCCGGCATGAGTCTCGACTCGTTGCCGGTCGCCGAGTCCACCGCCGTACGACCACCTGTCGAGGGCGCCTCGGGGGCGCGGGGCCGCCGCCGCACGATGAAGGGTTTCCGCGACGCCATCACCGAGGCGGGCAAGGCGTACCCGAACCTCGACGTGGTGTGGGAGGAGATCCACGAGCGCTGGAACGAGCACCTTGGCGACCTCGGCCTCGACCCCGAACTCTTCCGCTACCAGCGGGAGATGAACGCCGACGAGGGCGAAGCCGCCGGTCTCTTCGCCGTCAAGAACGACTCCGACTTCACCGATCTGCTGCTGCGGGCCGTCACCGATACCCGGGACACGGACGGCCTCGCCGACCTCGTCCACGGCTTTGCGCACAAGCTGGGCCGCAGGGCCGAGCTGATGGCCGAACGGGACTTCACCGCGGGGTCAGTGGACCTCCTCGGCCGGATCGTTGACGCGGCGGCCGAGCGCGAGCGCGCCCGAGACGTCCACGCGGCGGCCGAGCGCCGCACCCGTACGCTCGCACGGCGCCTGTCGGCGCGGGCCGCGGAGGAGCGCGGCCGCGCCGCCGACCTCGCCCTGCAGGTCACGTCCGCCGCGCACACCGTGACCGAGGCCGAGGCGGCGCGCACCCGCAGCTCGCTGATCGCGGCCGAACTCGCCTATCGCAACGCCTCGCTGGCCCTCGCGGCGGCGGAGAAGGCGGCCGCGGCGCAGCGCCGTGAGCTGGCCGACGCCCGTACGTTGCACGCGGCCTGGCAGGCCGCCGAGGCCGTGCTCCGGCACCGCGCCGCCGCCGACCGCGCGGCGCGGGTCTCCGCGGCGATCCGCGAGGCCGAGCGGGACGCCGCCCCGGCCCTCGCGGCCCGCGCGACGGCCGCCGCCGAACTCGTACGGGCCCTCCACGCGGCCGCGGAGGACGGCGAGCGCGTGGCGGCCGAGGAGGAGGAACGCTCCAGTGGCCTCCAGGCCATAAGCGAGTCCGCGCACCGTGACGCCACGGCGGCGGCGACCGAGGCGCAGCGGGCCCGCAGCGAGGCCGAGCACCTGCGGCAGCGGCTCGCCGAGGTCGAGCAGGAGACCGCGGAGGCAGTACGGGCCGGCTGGCTCGAGGTTCCCCAGCCACCGCCCGGTGGGGGCGCCTCCGGCGCGCCCGACGCGGATCCGGCGCGCGCGGCACTGGCGGCGAGCGGCGCCGAGAAGTCGGCGGTCGAAGCGTGGGAGTCCGCCCGGGAGGCCGCCCGGCGGACAGCCGAGCGGGCCAAGGAGGCGGCCGCGGAGGAAACTCGCGCGGAACTCGCCGCGGCCCGCGCGGAGGATGCGGCCCGGGCGGCCGAGTCGGCGTACGCCGCCGAGCGCCGCGCCGCCGACTCGATCGCCTCCGACGAGCGCATCGCCGAGCTGCTCAGCCTGCCGCGGCGGGCGGCCGTGGGCGTGCCGCAGCCTCGCCGCGGCGGTGGGATGTCTCCTGCGGCAACAGACGGTTCCGACCGCCGAGATGTCAGCGCGGCCCTGTCCGAAGACGACCCGACGACGGTCCCCGGCAAGGTCCCGCCCCAGCCCGACGTGTCCGCCGCGGATCACGGCCTCGACGGTGGTGACGGTTCCCCAGCCGAGGGGACGCGTACGAGCGGGCCTGCCGCTGAAGGCGGCGCTGAGCACGGCGCGTTCGCCGCGGGCTCAGCCGGCTCCGGCGGTGGCGGCGGTAACGGCGGTGCTTCCGCCGAGGGCGGAGACGTGGACGGTCGTGCCCAGGGGTCCGCCCCCCACGGCGGCGCGGGCGGCCGCTACCGGGGCGACGCGGATGACGCGGCGCCGGACGGGCCCGCCGCCGGCCATCTTCCCCGTACCGTCGACGGCCCGCTGTCCGCTGAGGAGTTCGACCGGAGTGCCGACGCGCTCCGGGAGGTGCTGGAGGAAAGCGTCGGCTCCGCCGAGCGGCAGTTGTTCGAGCTGCGGACGGCCGCCGCCGACGATGCGCGGATTCTCGGTGCGCTCGGCGACGGCGGGCTGCTGCCGCCAGGCCCCGATGTGCTCGCCACGGTCGAGTTCCTTGGCGAGCACGGCATCCCCGCGCTGCCCGGCTGGCGTTACCTCGCCCAGGCCGTCGACCCCGCCGACCACGCCACCGTGCTCGCGGCCCGCCCCGAGCTGGTCGACGGCGTCGTCATCACCGACCCCGACAGCCACGCCCGCGCCCGTGAGGTCATCTCCGGCGCCGCGCTGCTGCCGCGCTCCACCGTCGCCGTCGGTACGGCGGCCGCGCTACTGGCCCCCACGTCCGCGCCCGGCGCGGCGGACAGCCCCGACGTCTTTCTGGTCCCGCCGAACCCGGCGATGCACGACGAGCGCGCCGCCGACGACGAACGGCAGGCGCTGCGCGCCCGCGCCACCGCCCGGGACGAGGAGATCCGGGCGCTCGCCGCGCGCCTCGCCGGCGACCGGGCCCTGGCGGCGCGCATCGCCTCCTGGCGCTCCGGCTGCCCGTCCGGCCGGCTCGCCGAGCTGGCGGCCGAAGCCGAGTCCGCGGGCCAAGCCGCCGAGTCGGCTCGCGAGCAGCTGGCCGAGGCACGAGCGGCGCGTACGGAAGCCGATGAGGCCGCCGCCGAGGCGGCCGGGGTCCGGGACGAGCGCCAGGATGCGGCCCAGCGCGCCCGCCGCGCCGCCGACGCCCTCTCCGGCCTCGCCTTCCGGCTGCGCGAGCGCGCCCGCTGGCAGAGTCGGCTGCGCGAACTGGCCGACGAAATGGCCGAGTCCGAGGCCCGCGCCGCCGCCTGTCTGGAGCGGGCCCGCGCCGTCGACGAGGACCGCCGCGCCGCCCAGCGGGCTGCCGACGACGCCCGCCGCACCGCCCGCGCCCTGCGTGCCGAGCGCGCCGAGATCGCGGGCGCCCCCGACGACGTGGCGGACGACGCTCCGCCGCCGACTGCCGCGCTGCCCGCTCTGCGCGAGGCGTACCGTGCGGCCTCGCAGCTGTACGAAAAGGTCGGCGTCGGCGCCGATCTGCGCGCTGAGCAGGCGCGCGCCGAGAGCGACGAGAGCGCCGCCCGCGCCGAGCTCGACCGGCTCACCAACAAGGTCCGCACCCGCGCCGCCCAGCTCCTGGAGAGCACCGACGGCGCGGACGGCCCGTCCCGCCAGGCGGCCGCGGCCCGCGCCGAATCGCTGGTACAGATGCTGGAGTCCCGTGCCTCCACCGCCAGCGAGCAGCTCGGGCGGCTGCGCGGCGAGGCCGAGCGGCTGGCGCCGTCCCCCGGCCTTCGGCAGGGGGGACCCCACGGCGAGGCGCACACCGAGCTGCCCGACGACCTGGTCCCGGCCGACGCCGAGCAGGCCCAGGCCCTGCTGCGTACGGCCACGTCCGAACTCGCCGCCCGTACGGAAGCGTTGGAGACGGCGCGCGCCCGGCACGCCGAGCTTCTGCAAGCTCACCGGTCCGCCGAGGACGCGGCGGGCGGCTTCGAGGAGACCGCGGCGATGCTGCGCGACCTGCTGCGTGAGCCCGCGCACAGCATGGGGCCCGGGGGCGGGGAGCAGCCGCCGGAGCCCTACCGTGGCTCCCTGGAGGAAGCCCGGCAGGCCGCGGCCGAGACCCGTCGCTCGCTGCGCGGCTGCGCCACCGACCTCTCCAGCGCCGAGTCGGCCGTACGTGACGCGAGCGATGTCCTGGTACGGCACGCCAACTCCACCCGGTACGAACAGGTCCGCACACCCGCGCGCCAGCAGATCCGGGAACTGCCGGCGGCGGCCCTGCCCGAGCATGCCGCCGCCTGGGCGGAGGCGTTCGCGCCGCGCCTGCGTGTCCTCACCGACGAGTTGGCGCAGCTGGAGCGCAACCGCGACAGCATCGTCGACCGGCTCCGCGGCCTGGTGGAGTCCTCGCTCGCCACCCTCCGCTCCGCGCAGCGGCTGTCCCGGCTTCCGGAGGGCCTGGGGGAGTGGTCGGGGCAGGAGTTCCTGCGGATCCGCTTTGACGACCCCGACCATGCCACGCTCGCCGAACGGCTCGGTGAGGTCATCGACGAGGCGACCCGGGCCGCGGTGAAGAAGAACTCCGACCTGCGCCGCGACGGCATGTCGCTGCTGCTGCGCGGTGTTGCCGCCGCCTTGCGGCCCAAGGGCGTCGCCGTGGAGATCCTGAAGCCGGACGCCGTGCTGCGTGCCGAGCGGGTCCCGGTCGGGCAGATGGGCGACGTCTTCTCCGGCGGGCAGCTGCTCACCGCGGCGATCGCGCTGTACTGCACGATGGCGGCGCTGCGCAGCAACGACCGCGGGCGCGACAGGCACCGCCACGCGGGCACGCTGTTCCTCGACAACCCGATCGGCCGGGCCAACGCCACCTATCTGCTGGAGCTGCAGCGGGCCGTCGCCGACGCGCTCGGGGTGCAGCTGCTGTACACCACAGGCCTGTTCGACACCACGGCGCTCGCCGAGTTCCCGCTCGTCATTCGGCTGCGCAACGACGCGGATCTGCGGGCCGGGCTGAAGTACATCAGTGTCGAGGAGCATCTGCGGCCCGGCCTGCCGCAGCAGGCCGGGGCCGAGGAGACGGTGGTCGGCGAGATCACCGCCACCCGGATGTACCGCCGTCCGCCGGCCACGGACTGACCCCGTTCGCAGCTCATGACGCCTCTTGGTCCTCCCGACCGTCCCTGCCGGGGCGGGCGGGAGGAGGCTCCTGGTGCACAACTCTTGACCGCCGGGTCTCCCCTGCTCAATCCTGCGGTTGCGTTGCCTGAGACACGTATCGCGATGGGCAACGCAACGTCGCCCGCCCGAGGGATATGTCCTGGATGAGGAGTGCCCATGGCTCATGAGGTGCGCGCCGTCGTCGCCCGAGCGAAGGGCGAGCCCGTCCCGGTCGAAACCATCGCCGCTCTACAAGGCCGTTCGGCGTCTCCAAGACGATCGAAGATGACGGCGAGTGGGCCTGCTTCGCGATGCGCCAGGGCGATGCGCCGCGCCCGGTAGCGGCACTCTGACCGCATCCTCCGGCAGTCCGCGCACACCCATATCCCCACCCGGTCCACCAAGGGGTCTCCCCGGCCGGTGGGGATACCCGCGCGTGCTCCGCGAGTCCCAGCCATATCCCGTACAAACCACGTCGAAGTTGCGCCCCGCGTGGCGCAATGGCGGGGGTGTTTCCCGATGCCCGAACACCCCTTTTCGCTGTCCTGATCGGCTCCTTGACAAGGCATAGGGCCGACCTCACACTGGCGTTGCGTTAACCGCAATTGGTTTCGCTATACGCACCGAGCGACCCGAGGTGGTCATGATGATTCCCGTGTGCCGTCTCGCCGATCTGCCGCGAGGCGAGGCCTTCCGGCTCGAGTACGATCCGCCGATCGCGGTGTTCCACACCGAGGACGGCGAGGTCTACGCCATCGACGACACGTGCACTCACCAGGACGCTTCGCTCTCCGACGGCTGGCTGGAGGGGTGCGAGGTCGAATGCCCCCTGCACGCCTCGAAGTTCGATCTGCGCACCGGCAGCGTGGATGCCCCGCCCGCCCGGCTTCCGGTGCGTACCCACCAGGTGTTCGTCGAGGACGGCATGATCTACGTCCTGGTCTCCGGCGCCGTCCCGAACCTCCCGCGTCCCGCCCGCCCCTGCGTCGTGGCCCGGCTGGCCGGGGGCGTCGCGTGAAGAGCGTGGCCGTGGTCGGCGCATCGCTCGCCGGACTGTCGGCCGCCCGCGCGCTGCGCAAGCAGGGCTACGACGGACGGCTCGTCGTCATCGGTGACGAGCCCCACCGCCCTTATGACAGGCCGCCGTTGTCGAAGGAGTTTCTGGCCGGAGACATGGACGAAGCCGACCTCGCACTCGAGGCGGACGATGAGGACCTTGCGGTGGAGTGGCTGCTCGGTGCCCGTGCCGTCGGGCTCGACCGCGCCGACCGCGCGATACGGCTGGCGGACGGCAGTACGGTGCGCGCCGATGGCGTCGTGGTCGCCACCGGGGCGGCCGCCCGTACGCTGCCCGGGAGCGACGGTCTCGAAGGCGTCCATGTGCTGCGGACGCTCGACGACGCTCGTGCGCTGCGCGAGGACCTGGCGCGCGGCGGCACCCTGGTCGTCATCGGCGGCGGCTTCATCGGCGCCGAAGTCGCCTCAACCGCCCACGGCGTGGGGCTGCACGTCACGGTCGTCGAGGTCGCGCCGACCCCGCTCGCAGGCCCGCTCGGTGCGGCGATGGGCGAGCTCGTCTCCGCTCTCCACGCCGACCACGGTGTCCGGCTGCTGTGCGGCGTCGGCGTACGCGGGCTGAGCGGACGGCAGCGTGTGGAGGCGGTCCTGCTGGAGGACGGCCGCAGCCTCCCGGCCGACACCGTGGTCGTCGGGGTGGGCGCCCGCCCCTGCGTCGAGTGGCTCGCGGAATCGGGCGTGGCGCTGGAGAACGGTGTGCGCTGCGACGCCGCCGGTGCGACCAGCATCCCGGGTGTCGTCGCGGTCGGCGACTGCGCGGCCTGGTACGACCCGGTGGTCGGGGCGCACCGGCGCGTCGAGCACTGGACCGGTGCACGGGAGCGGCCCGCGGCGGCCGTGGCCACTCTGCTCTCGGGCGGTACGGCCGTACCCGAGCCGCCGCGGCCCCCGTACTTCTGGTCCGACCAGTACGGCGTCCGGATCCAGTTCGCCGGGCACGCTGCCGAAGCCGACGCCGTGACGATCGAGGAGGGGGCGCCGGACGACCGCAGCATCCTCGCCGTTTACCGGCGCGGGAGTCGCCCGGTCGCGGTGCTGGGAATGAACCGGCCGAAGCCCTTCATGCGCTGGCGCCGCCAGTTGGCCTCGGCCGCCGCCGAAGCCGCCGGCGCTCCCGGCACTGCCTGATCCGACGGCTCCGACACCGCGGCGCGCGCTCCGCCCCACCGTCCTGACCGCTCTTCCCACCGGTGCGTTCGCACGACCCGATGACAACGTCTCCTGCGAGGAGTGCCTGTGACAACGACCAGCCTGCCGGAGAGCCTGATCGCCACTCTTCCCGGCGACTTCTACACCGCCCCGGAGATCTTCCGTCAGGAGCAGGAGCGGATCTTCGAGTCGATGTGGTTCTGCGTGGCGCGTTCCTCCGAGCTCGACAAGCCGGGGGCCTTCCGGACCATAGACGTGGGGCGCGAGAGCATCCTGGTGACCCGCTCCCGCGACAACGCCGTACGCGCCTTCTTCAATGTGTGCCGGCACCGGGGCGCCAAGCTGTGCACCCAGGAATCCGGTGAGGTCAAGCGGGCCTTCCAATGCCCCTACCACGCCTGGACCTACGACTTGCAGGGCAAGCTGGTCGCTGCCCCCAACCTCACCAAGATGCCGGACGTCGGCCGCACCGAGTACGGGTTGGTGAACATTCCCGTACGCGAGTGGCTCGGCTATGTCTGGGTCTGCCTGGCGGAGGACCCGCCGTCCTTCGAGGAGCAGGTCATCGCAGATGTCGTCGCGCGCCTGGGTGATGTGGAGTCGATCGACCGGTACAACATCGCCGACCTCGCGATCGGCAAGCGGATCGTCTACGACGTGAAGGCGAACTGGAAGCTCATCATCGAGAACTTCATGGAGTGCTACCACTGCGCCACCATCCACCCCGAACTCACCGAGGTGCTCCCGGAGTTCGCCGACGGTTACGCGGCCCAGTACTTCGTCGGTCACGGCGCCGAGTTCGGCGAGGACATCAAGGGATTCACGGTCGACGGCTCCGAGGGCCTGGACCGCATCCCGACCGTCGCCGAGGATCAGGACCGCCGCTACTACGCCATCACCGTCCGGCCTCAGGTGTTCATCAACCTGGTGCCGGACCATGTGATCTTCCACCGGATGTTCCCCGTCGCGGTCGACCGCACCATCGTCGAATGCGACTGGCTGTACCTGAAGGACGTGGTGGACAGCGGCAAGGACGTCAGCCGCTCGGTCGAACTCTTCGACCGCGTCAACCGGCAGGACTTTGACGCCTGTGAGCGCTGCCAGCCGACGATGAGCTCCCGGCTGTACGCCAAGGGCGGCGTACTGGTGCCGAGCGAGCACCACATCGGAGAGTTCCACGACTGGGTGCGCGCCCGGCTCGGCACACGGCAGCCACACTAGGCTCGGGTCGGCTCGCATGGCCGGTACGGTTCGAAGGCGCGGCGGTGGATCAGCCGAGGTATCCCATGCGGTGGCTGATCTCCTCCGCGCCCTTGAGCAGCACCGGGGCGAGCTCGTGGATGCGCTCCTCCGTGAAACGGTACGCCGGTCCCGACGCACTGATCGCGGCGATGACCTCGCCGTCCCGGGACCGGATGGGCGTGGCCATGGCGTGCAGCCCGATCTCGAACTCCTCCAGCGTCACCGCGTACCCGCGCTCCCGGACCTCCGCCAGATTCTTCTCGAGCTTCGTCTTGGCGGTCACGGTGCGGGGCGTCACCTTCCGCAGGCCGGACTCCGCCAGCAGTTCGGCACGCTCCTGCGCGGGCAGGTGAGCCAGCAGGACCTTTCCGCTGGAGGTGGCGTGCAACGGGGTGAGCTGCCCCACCCAGTTGTGAGCGGCGACCGCGCCGGGGCCGCGCACCTGATACAGGTTGACCGCGTAATTCTCCTGCATCACCGCGATGTTGACCGTCTCGCCGATCTCTTCCGCGAGGCGCTCGCAGACCGGCCGGCCCTGCTGGGTGAGGTCGATACGGCCCGTGACCGCACCGGCCAGGCGCACGATCCCAAAGCCGAGGCGGTACTTGCCCCGCTCGGTCGCCTGCTCGACAAGACCGCGTGCCTCCAGCGCCCCGAGCAGGCGGAACGCGGTCGATTTATGGACGTCGATCTCCGCGGCAACTTCGCTGACCCCTGCCTCACCGCGCTGGGCGAGGATCTCCAGAACGCTGACCGCGCGGTCGACGGACTGGACCCCGCCTGTGGGTTGACCTGGACTTTCCACAGCTGCACTGTCGTTGCTCATGATGCAACTATACGCGCAGTAACCAACATAGGGGGATAGTGGCGACCGGAACCGTCTGTGGCCACCTCCGGAAAGTTGCGTTGACCGCAACCTGGTGCATATAGCGCTACCCGTACTAGCATGCCCGCCGTATCGGCGGCTGGGGCGCCCCCGGCCCAGAGCTGGGAGAGACGGAGGCAGCGATGGGGTCCACGAGTTACGACTTCGTCATCGTCGGCGGCGGTTCGGCCGGCAGTGCACTGGCCAACCGCCTCTCCGCGGATCCGGGCAATCGCGTTCTGGTGCTCGAAGCGGGCCGGCCCGACTACCTGTGGGACGTCTTCATCCATATGCCCGCGGCGCTCCCGTTCCCCATCGGCAGCCGGTTCTACGACTGGAAGTACGAGTCCGAGCCGGAGCCGCACATGCACGGCCGCCGTATCTTCCACGCACGCGGCAAGGTACTCGGCGGATCCAGCAGCATCAACGGCATGATCTTCCAGCGCGGCAATCCACTGGACTACGAGCGCTGGGCGTCCGGCCCGGGCATGGAAACCTGGGACTACGCGCACTGCCTGCCGTACTTCAACCGGATGGAGACCTGTCTCGCCGCAGACCCCGAGGACGAGTTCCGTGGCCACTCCGGTCCTCTCGTACTCGAGCGGGGCCCGGCCTCCAGTCCGCTGTTCCCCGCCTTCCTGGAAGCGTGCCAGCAGGCCGGCTACCCGCTGACCGATGACGTCAACGGCTATCGCCAGGAGGGATTCGCTCCTTTCGACCGTAATGTTCACCGTGGGCGGCGGTTGTCGGCGGCGCGGGCGTACCTCCATCCGGTCATGAACCGGCCCAACTTGACCGTGCGGACCCGGGCCCATGTCACGCGGGTGCTCTTCGAGGGCAAGCGGGCGGTCGGGGTGGAGTACCGCCGCGGCCGCGGGGCGCCCCAGCAGGTGCGCGCCGGCGAGGTCATCCTGTGCGGCGGTGCGATCAACTCCCCCCAGCTGCTGCAGCTCTCCGGCGTCGGCAACGGCGATGAGCTGCGTGCGCTGGGCATCGACCCGGTGCACCACCTGCCGGGCGTGGGGGAGAACCTTCAGGACCACCTGGAGGTGTACGTCCAGTACGCCTGCAAGCAGCCGGTCTCCATGCAGCCGTATCTGAAGTGGCGGCACCGGCCGTGGGTCGGGCTGCAGTGGCTGTTCCGCAAGGGCCCGGGTGCCACAAACCACTTTGAGGCCGGTGGCTTCGCGCGCAGCAACGAGGACGTCGAGTACCCCAACCTGATGTTCCACTTCCTGCCGATCGCGGTCCGCTACGACGGCTCCGCGCCGTCCGGTGGGCACGGCTACCAGGTGCACGTCGGACCCATGTACTCCGACGCCGTCGGCTCGGTGAAGATCAAGAGCAAGGATCCGTACGAGCACCCGGCGCTGCGCTTCAACTACCTGTCCACCGAGCAGGACCGCCGGGAGTGGGTGGAGGCGATCCGCGTGGCCCGCGAGATCCTGGGCCAGCCCGCTCTGGACCCCTACAACGGCGGTGAGATCTCGCCCGGGCCCACGGTGCGGACCGATGAGGAGATCCTGGACTGGGTGGCGAAGGAGGGCGAGACCGCTCTGCACCCGTCCTGCACCTGCAAGATGGGCACCGACGACATGGCCGTGGTCGACCCGACGAACATGCGCGTCCATGGCCTGGGCGGGCTGCGCGTCGTGGACGCGTCCGTGATGCCGTACATCACCAACGGCAACATCTACGCGCCGGTGATGATGATCGCGGAGAAGTCGGCCGATCTGATTCTGGGCAACACCCCGCTGCCGCCGTCGAAGGCTGAATTTTACCGTTCCCACCGGTCCCACCGGCCCCGTCGCGACGCAGAGCAGGGGCAGCGCCCAAGGACCGCCTGAGCGGGAGGGCCAGGCCATGCGGCTGACGCCGTATCACGACGGTGCCGTGCAGGCCCCTGCCCCCGTCGTCGGGGGCTTGCCGGAGCTGCTGCGCAGGGTCAGGTACGAAGTCCTGCCGACGAAGTCCACCGAGGAGCAGGTGCTGCGGCACGTCCCCGTGGAGGTGCCGGTGACGGTCACCGCGTCACCGGCCAAGGGGCTCGACCCGACACTGCGGCTGGTCATGCGACTGGCCGGGCACGGTTACCGCGTCGTCCCGCACCTGCCCGCCCGGATGATCGCCGACGAGGCGCACTTGGCGGACATCGTCGCCCGGCTCCTGGAAGCCGGAGTGGAGGATGTGTTCGTGCCCGGCGGCGACGCGGATCCGCCGGTGGGCCCGTACGACGCGGCCCTGCCCGTGCTGCGCAGGCTGAGCGAGATGGGCAGCCCGTTTGCGCAGGTCGGCATCACCGGCTACCCGGAGAGCCATCCGCGCATCGACGACGATGTCACCGTGCAGTCGATGTGGGACAAGCAGCCGCATGCCACGTACATCGTCAGCAACGTGTGTTTCGATCCGAAGGTGCTGGGTGGATGGGTCGCGCGAGTGCGGCGGCGGCATGTCTCGTTGCCCGTGCGGGTGGGTGTCGCCGGGCCCGTGGAGCGGGCGAAGCTGCTGTCGATGGCGACGAAGATCGGCGTCGGTGAGTCGGCGAAGTTCCTGACCCGGCATGCCTCGTGGTTTCTGCGCTTCGCGGCGCCGGGCGGGTACTCGCCTGAGAGGCTGCTGCGCCGGAGCGTCGCGGCGCTCACCGCGCCTGGGGCGCTGGTGGCGGGGCTGCACGTCTTTACGTTCAACCAGGTTGCGGAGACCGAGCGCTGGCGGCGGGCCATGGTGGACCGCCTCGGCGGCTGAGCATCGCGCCTTCGGCGCGGTCGTTCCCGCCCACCCGCCCCTTTTGTCGGGAGTGGGTGGGCAGGGAACTAACGAAAAACCACCGTGCGGTTGTCGTTGACCATCACACGGCTCTCGCTGTGCCACTCCACCGCACGCGCCAGCACCCGCGCCTCCACGTCCCGGCCAACGGCGACCAGCTCATCCGGGTCATGTGCGTGGTCCACACGCACCACGTCCTGCTCGATGATCGGGCCCTCGTCCAGATCCGGGGTGACGTAGTGCGCCGTGGCCCCGACCAGCTTCACGCCGCGCTCATGCGCCTGAACGCACGGCCGCGCCCCCTTGAAGCTCGGCAGAAAGGAGTGGTGGATGTTGATCGCCCGGCCGTCCAGCTGCTTGCACAGGTCGTCCGAGAGGATCTGCATATAGCGGGCGAGTACCACCAGATCGACCCTCAGTTCGTCGACGAGTTGCATCAGCCGGGCCTCGGCCTCGGCCTTCGTCTGCGCAGTCACGGGGATGTGATGGAAGGGAATGCCGTAACTCTGGGCAAGCGGCTCGAAATCACGGTGATTGGAGACGATCGCCGGCACATCGATGTTGAGGGCGCCGGTGCTCTTGCGGAAGAGCAGGTCGTTCAGACAGTGCCCGAACTTCGAGACCATGATCAGCGTACGGGTCGGGGTCGACGCGTCGTGCAGCTGCCAGGAGATCTGGAACGCCTCGGCCACAGGCCCGAAACCTGAACGCAATTCCTCCAGCGCAGTGTTCGGCTCCGAGACCTCAAAGTGCACCCGCATGAAGAAGCGGTCCTGCAGCCGGTCGTCGAACTGCTGGCTCTCCAGGATGTTGCCACCGTGGCGTACCAGGTAGCCGCTGACGGCGTGGACGAGGCCGGCCCGGTCCGGACACGAGAGGGTGAGGACGAATTCGCGGCCGGGCTGCGGTCGAGGAGACATAAGCATCCTCCGTTGATGCGCATTGCACAACAGGGTGAGCGATACGCAACATCGTCGAGCCGGTTGACAATGCGGGTCAAGAGGTCTGAGGCAATGTGCCATGGTGGAGAAACGGCTGTACAAACCCTTGACGTACGTCGGCGGAGTGGACCAAGGTGTTCCACCACGAGCAATTTAATGCGTGATACGCAACGAAAGTCCCCCGTTACAGGAAGGGCTCCACGCGTGGCAGATCTCTATCTCGACGGCGCATGGCGCGAGGCGGTGGCAGGTGACCACCGAGAGATCCGCTGCCCCGCAGACGGCGTTCTAATCGCAAAAGTTTCCGAGGGCACGCGCGCCGACACCGAGGCCGCCATTGCCGCGGCCCGCCGCGCCTTCGACCGGGGTCCCTGGCCCGGCACTCCCGAGCGTGAGCGCGGCGCCCTGCTGCTGCGCACTGCCGACATCATCGAGCGCGACGCGAAGGAGTTCGCCCGCGCCGAATCGCTCGACACCGGCAAGCGCCTGGTGGAGAGCGAGTACGACATCGCCGATGTCGTCGCCTGCTTCCGCTACTTCGGCGGGATCGCGGGCACCAGCGCCGGCCGCGTCGTCGACACCGGCCGCACCGACGCCATCAGCCGCGTCGTCTACGAGCCGGTCGGCGTGTGCGGGCTCATCACCCCGTGGAATTACCCGCTGCTGCAGGCGGCGTGGAAGGTCGCGCCCGCCCTCGCCGCCGGCAACACCATCGTCCTCAAGCCCAGCGAGCTCACGCCGTCGACCTCCATCCTGCTGATGCGCGCGCTGGAGGAGGCCGGGCTGCCGACGGGCGTCGCGAACCTGGTCCTGGGCGCCGGCCCCGAGGTAGGGGCGCCCCTCTCGGAGCACCCCGACGTCGACATGGTGTCGTTCACCGGCGGGCTGGAGACAGGCAAGCGGATCATGGCCGCCGCATCCGCCACGGTCAAAAAGATCGCCCTGGAACTCGGCGGCAAGAACCCCAACGTCATCTTCGCCGACGCCGACTTCGAGACGGCCGTGGACTTCGCCCTCACCGCCGTCTTCGTCCACTCCGGCCAGGTCTGCTCCGCCGGCGCCCGACTCGTCGTCGAGGACTCCATCCACGACGCCTTGCTCGACGAAGTCGTACGGCGCGCCCGGCAGATCAGGCTGGGCGGACCCTTCGACCCGGACGCCGAGACCGGGCCGCTGATCTCCGCACAGCACCGTGCGAAGGTCGAGGAGTATGTCGCCACGGGCCTGGCCGAGGGAGCGGTACTGCGCTGTGGCGGCTCCCGGCCCGACGATCCCGCCCTCGCGGGAGGCTTCTACTACCTGCCGACCGTGCTGGATGAGTGCCGCCAGGACATGCGCGTGGTGCACGAGGAGTCCTTCGGCCCCGTCCTCACCGTGGAGCGCTTCACGGACGAGGATGACGCCGTGCGGATCGCCAACGACACCGAATACGGGCTCGCGGGCGCGGTGTGGACCCAGGACGCGGGCAAGGCCCAGCGGGTCGCCCGGCGCCTGCGGCACGGCACGGTCTGGATCAACGACTACCACCCGTACGTCCCGCAAGCGGAGTGGGGCGGCTTTGGACACTCGGGGCTGGGCCGGGAGCTGGGGCCCACGGGTCTGGAGGAATACCGCGAACCCAAGCATATTTGGCACAACATCCAACCCCGGCCGCAGCACTGGTTCCGCAGCTGAGCAGCACACCCAGGGCGCGCGCTTCCCGCCCAAATACCCACAAAACACCATGGGTGGGCGGGAGACAACCCCGGCGCGGAAGCCCCGGAAAACCGGGCCGCGCGGCCGTGCCATCCCAGGAGAGGGCGAAAGTGACCGCAACACAGACAGAAGTGCCGTCGCCGCGGAGTGCGTCCGGGGACAAGCCCCCGGTGATCTCCGTACGCGACCTGTGGAAGGTCTTCGGGCCCAAGGCGGCACAGGTGCCCCGCTCGCCCGAACTCTGCGGCCTCACCCGCCGCGAGCTGATGCACCGGACCGGCTGCACCGCGGCCGTCCGCGATGTGAGCTTCGATGTCTCGCCGGGTGAGGTCTTCGTCGTCATGGGCCTGTCCGGCTCGGGCAAGTCCACGCTGGTGCGATGTCTGACCCGGCTGATCGAACCGACCGCCGGCGAGGTGGTCTTCGAGGGCGAGGACATCCGCGGCGCGGACGAGAAGCGGCTGCGCGAGCTGCGGCGCCGCAAGTTCTCCATGGTCTTCCAGCACTTCGGGCTGCTGCCGCACCGCCGGGTCATCGACAACGTGGCGTACGGGCTGGAGATCCGCGGTACGGCCAAGGCCGAGCGCACCAAGCGGGCCCAGGAGGTCGTGGAGCTCGTCGGACTCGCCGGGTACGAGCACTCCTACCCCGACCAGCTCTCCGGCGGTATGCAGCAGCGCGTCGGACTCGCCCGGGCCCTGGCCGGCGACCCGGACGTCCTCTTCTTCGACGAGCCGTTCTCGGCGCTCGACCCGCTGATCCGCCGGGACATGCAGAACGAGGTCATCCGGCTGCACCACGAAGTCGGAAAGACGATGGTGTTCATCACCCACGATCTGTCCGAGGCGCTCAAACTCGGCGACCGCATCCTTATCATGCGCGACGGCCAGACGGTCCAGTGCGGCACCGGCGACGAGCTGGTCGGCGCGCCCGCCGACGACTACGTACGGGAGTTCGTGTCGGATGTCCCGCGCGCGGATGTGCTCACCCTGCGCTGGATCATGCGTGACGCGCGGCCGGAGGACAGCCTCGACGGGCCGGAACTCGCCCCGGACGTCGTGGTACGCGAGGCCACCCGTGCGGTGCTCGCCGCCGACAAGCCGGTGAAGGTCGTGGAGAACGGCCGGCTGCTGGGCATCGTCGGCGACGAGGAGATCCTGGCTGTCGTGGCCGGTTCCGAGGGCGGTGCGTGATGGCGGTCCTCGCAGAGGCCGCGGCGCGGCCCGTGTCGCCGCTGCGTCGCGGCGGCCGCCCGCTCGCCGTGGCCGCGATCCTCGCGCTCTGGGTGATACTCTGGTTCATTCTGCGCGGCATCGACACCCTCCCCCTGGGCACGGCCGATCTGACGCCGCTGCACCGCGAGTTCAATGACATCAATGACGCTGTCGGCGCCAATCGCAACAGCAACCCGGTCTTCCTCTACTTCTTCAATGAGATCCGGCTGGTCATCGACAACCTGGTCACCTTCATCCAGGCCCTGATCTCCCAGGCGTCGTTCGGACGGCCGGTGCCCGTGATCGGCTGGCTGGGCGTGGTCGCCATCGTCGGTTACGTCTCCTGGGCGCTCGGCAATCTGCGCGTCGCGGCGCTGGCCGTGGCCGGCTTCGTCCTCTTCGGGCTGCAGGGGCTGTGGCAGGAGAGCATGGACACCCTCGCCCTCACCCTGGCGGCTGTCCTGGTCTCCCTGCTCATCGGTATCCCGCTTGGCCTGTGGGCCGGGCTCTCGGACCGGGTGGGCCGCATCGTCACTCCGGTGCTGGACTTCATGCAGACGATGCCGACGTTCGTCTATCTCGCCCCGCTCACCCTGTTCTTCCTCATCGGCCCGGCGTCCGCCACCATCGCCACGCTGATCTACGCGACGCCCCCGGCCGTACGCATCACCGCTCACGCCATCCGCGGGGTGCCGGAGACGACGGTCGAGGCGGCCGAGTCGCTGGGCTCGACCCGGCGGCAGACGCTTACCAAGGTGCTGCTGCCGATGTCGAAGCGCACGATCGTGCTGGGCGTGAACCAGACCATCATGGCCGCGCTGTCCATGGTCACCATCGCGGCGCTCATCGACGCGCCGGGGCTGGGCAAGACGGTCATCAAGGCGCTGGAGACGCTGGATGTCGGCGTGGCCTTCAACTCCGGGCTCGCCATCGTCGTCATGGCCATCGTGCTCGACCGGGTCACGACCGCGGCGAGCGTAAGGGTGGAGAACACCCGCCGCCGAGGCGGGCGTACCCAGGCGTGGCGTCGCCCGCTGCTGCTGGCCGGCGGGGCCGTGACCGCCGTCTGTGTCTGGCTGTCGCACACCTACGTCTGGGCAGCGGAGTTCCCCGACACCATCGATCTGGGCAGTGCCATCGCCCGTACGGCCGACTCCGTCACGCAGTGGGTGCAGGGCAGCTTCTCCGGGGTGACCAACGGTCTGCGCGATGTGATCACCACGCTGCTGCTCAACCCCTTCGAGGCGCTGCTGACCGGATCCCCGTGGTGGCTCGTGGGCGCGGTCCTGGTATCGGTCGGCGCTCTGCTCGGCGGGTGGCGCGCGGGGGTTACGGCGGCGGTGTGCGTGGCGCTGATCCTCGCGTCGGGCCTGTGGCGGGACAGCATGACAACGCTCGCCTCGAGCCTGGTGGCCACCGTCATCGTGATGGCTCTCGGCGTGGTGATCGGGGTGTGGATGGGGCGCAGCGCCCTGGCCGACCGGCTGATCCGGCCCGCGCTCGATGCCGGGCAGACGATGCCCGCCTTCGTCTATCTGGTGCCGATTCTGGCGCTGTTCGGGGCGACCCGCTTCACCGCCATCGTCGCCGCGATCGTCTTCGCCGCCCCCGTGGCGATCAAAATCATCGCGGACGGGGTGCGCGCGGTACCGGTGACGACCGTGGAGGCGGCAACGGCGGCCGGCTCCAGTACCTGGCAGCTCATCACCAAGGTGCAGCTGCCGATGTCCCGCAGCGCGCTGACACTGGCGACCAACCAGGGCCTGATCTATGTGCTGTCGATGGTCGTGGTGGGCGGACTGGTGGGGGCCGGCGCCCTCGGCTACAACGTTGTCGCCGGCTTCTCGCAGGGCCAGCTGTACGGCAAGGGCCTGGCGGCGGGACTGGCAATCGTCCTGCTCGGCGTGATGTTCGACCGGATTACTCAAGCGGCGGCGCACCGGGCCGGAAGGGCGCCTCGCGCGCGCTGAGGCCGAGCGCCGGGGCAAGGCTATGCAGAAAGGGCAGGAGAGCACGTGCAACGGCAAGTAAAGAACATCATCAGAGGGCGCGGGCGGCGGAGGGCCGGTCTGGCCGGTCTTGCGGCGCTCGCCCTCGCGGTCAGCGGCTGCGGCGGCGCGAAGGTCGGCGAGTCGGCCTCGGGCTCGGGCGGAGGCGCGGGCAAGTGCGGCACGTTCAATCTCGCGATCAACCCCTGGGTCGGCTACGAGGCCAACGCGGCCGTCATCGCGTATGTCGCGGAGAAGGAACTCGGCTGCAAGGTGACGAAGAAGGACCTGAAGGAAGAGGTCGCCTGGCAGGGCTTCGGCACCGGTGAGGTCGACGCGATCGTCGAGAACTGGGGCCACCCGGATCTGATGAAGAAGTACATAGAAGATCAGAAGACGGCTGTCTCCGCCGGTGAGACGGGCAACAAGGGCGTCATCGGCTGGTATGTGCCGCCGTGGATGGCGAAGAAGTACCCGGACATCACCGACTGGAAGAACCTCAACAAGTACGCGAAGCTCCTGAAGACCTCCGAATCCGGCAGCAAGGGTCAGCTGCTCGACGGGGACCCCTCGTTCGTCACCAACGACGCCGCGCTGGTGAAGAATCTGAAGCTGGACTACAAGGTGGTGTACGCCGGCAGCGAGGCCGCGCTGATCCAGGCGTTCCGCCAGGCCGAACAGAAGAAGACACCGGTGCTGGGGTACTTCTACGAGCCGCAGTGGCTCTTCTCGGAGATCAAGCTCGTGAAGGTGAACCTGCCGCCGTACAAGGACGGTTGCGACGCCAAGCCGGAAAAGGTCGCCTGCGACTATCCCGAATACGCCCTGGACAAGATCGTCAGTAAGAAGTTCGCCGCCTCCGGCAGCCCGGCCTACAAGCTGGTGAAGAACTTCAAGTGGACGAACGAGGATCAGAACATCGTGGCGAAGTACATCGCGCAGGACAAGATGTCGCCCGACAAGGCCGCGGAGAAGTGGGTGAAGGACAACCGCGACAAGGTCGACGCCTGGCTCGGAAAGAGCTGATCCAGGAGCCTTCAACCCACGCCGTTCCCTGCCCGGCGGGCTGCCCAGCAGCCCGCCGGGCTGCGTCTTTGGTGCTCGGCTCACCTCCGGGCTCCCCCTGGGGGCACTCCCCCCAGCTACCGCTGGGGCGCCCCCACCCGGCCCGTCAGGCCCAGGGGGACTACCGCTGGGCGGTGCCCCCAGACCCGGCGCCGGCGCGCCCTTTGGCGTGCTCGCGTGCCTGTCTGCGGCCCTCTTTTCCCGGGGCTGAAATTGCCTTCTCAGCGGGCCTGTTCAGGGCCCTTGACACCGCTGTGGGGGCCCGGCACTGTGAGTTGCGCAACCTGAAGCATGTTGCGCTCACAGCAACCGGAGGTTATGCGATGGCGGGACCGCGCGTGGTCATCATCGGAGCGGGCGTCGTAGGGGCGGCGCTGGCCGACGAACTGTCCTCCCGTGGCTGGACCGAGGTGACGGTCGTCGACCAGGGCCCGCTGCCCGCCACCGGCGGGTCGTCGTCCCACGCTCCGGGCCTGGTGTTCCAGACCAACCCTTCGAAGACCATGACCGAACTGGCCCGCTACACCGTCGAGAAGCTCAGCTCTCTCGACGTCGACGGGCAGCCCTGCTTCCTCCAGGTCGGCGGCCTCGAGATCGCCACCACCCCCGAGCGCCTGGCCGAACTCCACCGCCGCCACGGCTGGGTGACCTCCTGGGGCGTCGAGGCCCGGCTGCTGGGCCCGGACGAGTGCGTCGAACTGCACCCACTGGTCAGCCGCGAGCGCGTGCTCGGCGGCCTGCTGATTCCCACCGACGGCCTGGCCAAGGCCGTCCTCGCGGTCGAAGCTCAGCTCCGCGCCGCCAAGGCCCGCGGCGTACGGGTCCTGGGCCGCCACGAAGTCCTCGACATCCGTACCGAGTCCGGCCGCGTCGGCGCCGTCGTCACCGACCAGGGCGCGATCCCCGCGGACATCGTCGTGTGCTGCGCCGGTATCTGGGGCCCCAAGGTCGCCCGCATGGCCGGCATGAACCTGCCCCTGACCCCGCTGGCCCACCAGCTGGCCTGGACTGGGCCCGTGCCGGCGCTCGCCGGGCAGACGCAGGAGGCCGTACGCCCGATCCTGCGCCACCAGGACGCCGACCTGTACTACCGCGACCGCTTCGACCGGCTCGGCATCGGCTACTACGGTCACCGCCCCATGCCCGTCGCCCCCGACGACATCCTCTCCGTCGACGCCGCCGAGCAGATGCCCTCTGTCCTCCGCTTCACCGAGGACGACTTCGCCGACGCCTGGACCGAGACCCGGTCCCTGCTGCCCGCGACCCGCGAGGCAAAGGTCGAGGAAGGCATCAACGGGCTCTTCTCGTTCACCACCGACGGCATGCCGCTGCTCGGCGAATCGCCCGAGGTGAAGGGCTTCTGGGTGGCCGAGGCGGTCTGGGTCACGCACTCCGCCGGCGTCGGCCGCGCCGTGGCCGAATGGCTCGTCGACGGCCACTGCTCCTCGTTCGACCTGCACGAGTGCGACGTCAACCGCTTCGAACCGCACCAGCTGGCCCCCGACTATGTGCTGGCGCGCGACCGTCAGAACTTCGTCGAGGTCTACGACATCCTGCACCCCCTCCAGCCGGCTGGTGCGCCCCGCCCCCTGCGCACCAGCCCCTTCCACCCCCGCCAGCAGGAGCTCGGCGCGTACTTCCTGGAGGCCTCCGGCTGGGAGCGGCCGCAGTGGTACGCCGCCAACGAGCCCCTGCTGACCGGGCGGGAGATCCCGACCCCGAACGACTGGGCCGCGCGCTACTGGTCGCCCATCGTCGGCGCCGAGGCCCACGCCACCCGCGAGAGCGTCGCGATGTACGACATGACCGCGCTGAAGCGCCTCGAGGTCACCGGGCGCGGGGCCGCCGCGTTCCTCCAGCGCATGACCACCGCCAACGTCGACAAGTCCATCGGCTCGGTCACGTACACCCTGATGCTCGACCACGATGGCGGGATCCGGAGCGACATCACCGTCGCCCGGCTCGGCCGCGACCACTTCCAGGTCGGCGCCAACGGCAACCTGGACCTGGACTGGCTCACCCGGCACCTGCCGGACGACAGCTCGGTCGCCGTCCGCGACATCACCGCGGGCACGTGCTGTATCGGGCTGTGGGGACCCAAGGCGCGCGAGGTCCTCCAGCCGCTCGCCGACAGCGACTTCTCCAATGACGGCCTGAAGTACTTCCGGGCCAAGCGTGCCTACATCGGGTCGGTACCCGTCACCGCCATGCGGCTGTCCTACGTCGGCGAGCTCGGCTGGGAGCTGTACACGACCGCCGACATGGGCCTGAAGCTGTGGGACACGCTCTGGGAGGCCGCGCGCCCGTACGGCGGAATCGCCGCCGGGCGCGGCGCCTTCAACAGCCTGCGCCTGGAGAAGGGCTACCGCGCCTTCGGCACCGACATGACCTACGAGCACGACCCGTACGAGGCCGGCGTCGGCTTCGCCGTGAAGATGGACAAGGGCGACTTCATCGGGCGGGCGGCGCTGGAGCGGCGCGCGGCCGACGTACGCCGCCGCCTCACCTGCCTGACCATCGACGACCCGCGCGCCGTCGTCATGGGCAAGGAGCCCGTCTACGACGGCGACCGGCCGGCCGGCTACGTCACCAGCGCCGCATATGGCTACACGATCGGCAAGGGCATCGCCTACGCGTGGCTGCCCGCCGAGCTGGCGACAACCGGCCGCACCCTGCACATCGGCTACTTCGACCAGCGCGTCCCCGCGGTCGTCGCCGAAGAGCCGCTGTTCGACCCGTCGATGTCCCGGCTGCGGGGCTAGCCGGCAGCCGTCCTACTGCTTCCCCTTCCGCAGACCCCTCCCGTCCCCACGACCGAGGCAGGTTGTATGAACGTGCCCGCGCCCCGTGCCGAGGCCCGTGCCGAGGCCCTGCTCGACGCGCCGCTCGCCCAGCTCGACCCGGAGGTGCACGCCGCTGTCCGCGCGGAACTGGTCCGCCAGCAGTCCACCCTGGAAATGATCGCGTCGGAGAACTTCGCCCCGGCCGCGGTCATGGAGGCCCAGGGCTCCGTCCTCACCAACAAGTACGCCGAGGGCTACCCCGGCCGCCGCTACTACGGCGGCTGCGAACACGTCGACGTCACGGAGCGGCTGGCCATCGACCGGGTCAAGGACCTGTTCGGGGCCTCCTACGCCAATGTCCAGCCGCACTCGGGAGCCCAGGCCAACACGGCCGTGTTCTTCGCACTGTTGCGGCCCGGCGACACGATCCTCGGGCTCGACCTCGCGCACGGCGGCCATCTCACGCACGGCATGCGCATCAACTACTCGGGCAAGATGCTGAACGTCGTGCCGTACCACGTCCGTGAGTCGGACTGCCTGGTCGACATGGACGAGGTCGAGCAGCTGGCCAAGGAGCACCGGCCGAAGCTGATCATCGCGGGCTGGTCGGCGTACCCGCGGCAGCTGGACTTCGCCCGCTTCCGGCGGATCGCGGACGAGGTCGGCGCGTATCTGATGGTCGACATGGCGCACTTCGCCGGCCTGGTCGCCGCCGGGCTGCACCCCAACCCCGTGCCGCACGCCCACGTCACCACCACGACCACACACAAGACGCTCGGCGGACCGCGCGGGGGCGTCATCCTCACCGACGACCCCGACCTCGCCAAGAAGATCAACTCGGCGGTGTTTCCCGGGATGCAGGGCGGTCCGCTGGAACACGTCATCGCGGCGAAGGCCGTGTCCTTCAAGGTGGCCGCGTCGCCGGACTTCCGGGAGCGGCAGGCCCGTACGCTCGCGGGCGCGCGGATCCTCGCCGAGCGGCTGACCCGCTCCGACGCGGCGGCCGCCGGAGTGAAGGTACTCACCGACGGCACCGACGTACATCTGGTCCTGGTCGATCTGCGGGAGTCGGAGCTGGACGGCAAGCAAGCCGAAGACCTGCTGCACCGCATCGGTATCACCGTCAACCGCAATGCCGTGCCCTTCGATCCGCGTCCCCCGATGGTCACCTCGGGGCTGCGGATCGGCACGCCCGCACTGGCCACACGTGGCTTCGGCGACGAGGACTTCGCCGAGGTCGCCGATGTGATCGCCCTTGCCCTTCAGCCCGCCCCGGACGTCGTGGGCCTGCGCGCCCGCGTCGAGGCCCTCGCCGTCCGGCACCCGCTCTACCCGCACCTGTCAGGAGACCCGCGATGAGTCCCCGCACCCGCCCCCTACGCCCTGCGGGCGTGGGGGGACCCCCAGGAGCCGATCTGCCTGAACACCCCGACTGGCTGTGGCGCACGCCCGAGCCCAAGCGCTCGTACGACGTGGTGATCGTCGGCGGCGGCGGACACGGCCTGGCGACCGCCCACTACCTGGCCAAGAACCACGGCATCACCAATGTCGCGGTGCTGGAGCGCGGCTGGCTCGCCGGCGGCAACATGGCCCGCAACACCACCATCATCCGCTCCAACTACCTGTGGGACGAGAGCGCGGGGATCTACGAGCACGCGCTCAAGCTGTGGGAGGGGCTCGAGGACGACCTCGACTATCCGATCCTCTTCTCCCAGCGCGGCGTGCTGAACCTGGCGCACAGCCTGCAGGACGTCCGCGACAGCGTGCGACGGGTCGAGGCCAACCGGCTCAACGGCGTGGACGCCGAATGGCTCGACCCGCGGCAGGTCAAGGACGTCTGCCCGATCATCAACATCTCGCCGGGCGTGCGCTACCCGGTCATGGGCGCGACGTACCAGCCGCGCGCGGGGATCGCCAAGCACGACCACGTGGCCTGGGGCCTGGCCCGCGCCGCCGACGCCGCCGGCATCGACCTCATCCAGAACTGCGAGGTCACCGGCATCGATGTGCGGGACGGCCGGGTGACCGGCGTACAGACATCGCTCGGTCCGATCGCCGCGGGCAAGGTGGCGCTGTGCGCGGCCGGACACTCCTCCGTGCTCGCCGCCATGGCCGGATTCGACCTGCCGTTGCAGAGCCACCCGCTGCAGGCCCTGGTCTCCGAGCTGCTGGAGCCCGTGCATCCGACCGTGGTGATGTCCAACGCGGTGCATGTGTACGTCAGCCAGGCGCACAAGGGCGAACTGGTGATGGGGGCGGGCATCGACGCCTACAACGCGTATACGCAGCGGGGCGCCTTCCACATCATCGAACGCCAGATGTCCGCGGCGCTGGAGCTGTTCCCCGTCTTCGCCCGCGCCCATGTGCTGCGCACCTGGGGCGGCATCGTCGACGTCAGCCCGGACGCGTCACCCATTGTCGGGCTCACGCCGGTGGACAACCTGTACCTCAACTGCGGCTGGGGCACCGGTGGCTTCAAGGCCACGCCGGGAGTCGGCTGGGTCTACGCCCACACCATCGCCCACGACGAGCCACACCCACTCAACGCCCCGTTCTCGCTTGACCGTTTCACCACCGGCGCGCTCGTCGACGAGCACGGCGCGGCCGCGGTGGCTCACTGAAGCGAGCCGAAGGGCGCGCCCCTGTCGAAATCCCCCAGCGGTGGTCCCCCCCTCGGCCTGGCAACCCGGGTGGTGCCAGCAGGGGTAGGGTCCAGGCGCCCGGAGGCGAGCGAAGAAAACACCGAGGAGCTTTGCTGATGCTGCTCATTTCATGCCCCTGGTGCGGGCCTCGTGACGAGGCCGAGTTCCACTACGGCGGTCAGGCGCACGTGCCGTACCCCGAGGACCCCACGGCCCTCACGGACGAAGAGTGGGCCCGTTACCTGTTCTTCCGCGACAATCCCAAGGGCAGGTTCCCGGAGCGGTGGAACCACGCGGCAGGCTGCCGCCGCTGGTTCAACGCGGTCCGCGACACGGCGACCAACGAGATTTCGGCGGTCTACCGTGTCGGCGACCCTCGCCCGTCACCCGGTTCCGGACAGTCGTCCCTCCGGGGCGATGGGGGTCCCCCCGGGAGGAGTCTGAGGGAGGGTGGGCACAACCGGCCCGCAGCCGGAAACGGCGCGCAGACCGATGGCGGGGGGCCGGGGCCTGACGGGCGGCTTGCGCCCGGTGGCCGGGTTGTGCCAGCCCGCCCCCACAGCTTCGCGTGGGGGGACCCCCAGCTCGCTTCGCTCGCCTCAGGGGGGCGGTCTACCCGCAGCCCGGAGAAGCCCCGCACGGGCGAGACGCAGCCGTTCCGCCTCCGTACCGGCGGCCGAATCGACCGCAGCGAATCCCTCCGCTTCGTCTTCGACGGCACCCCGTACGAGGGCCACCGCGGCGACACCCTCGCCTCCGCCCTGCTCGCCAACGGCGTGCACCAGGCGGGCACCAGCGTCAAACTCGGCCGCCCGCGCGGGATATTCGCCGCGGGCAGCGAGGAGCCGAACGCCGTCGTGCAGATCGAGGAACCGTTCCCTGAGCCGATGCTGCCGGCCACGACCGTCGAGTTGTACGACGGGCTCGTGGCAAGCAGCCTGCCCGGCCAGGGACGGTTGGCGACCGAACCGGACCCGGCCCGCTACGACGCCGTGCACGCCCATTGCGACGTACTGGTCGTCGGCGCGGGCCCGGCCGGTCTGGCCGCCGCCGTCGCGGCCGCCCGCACCGGCGCCCGCGTGATCCTCGCCGACGAGCGGCCGGAGCTCGGCGGCAGCCTGCTCGGCGAGAATCGGCTGCCGGACTGGGCCGCCGAGGCCGGCGACGAACTGTACGCCGCCCCCGAGACCCGGGTCCTCCTGCGCACCACGGTCTTCGGCTACTACGACGACAACTACGTCCTGGCCGTCGAACGCCGCACCAACCACCTCGGCGACCGGGCACCCGCCCACGTCGCGCGCGAGCGCGTCTGGCGCATCCGCGCGCGCCAGGTCGTCCTGGCGACCGGCGCGCACGAACGCTCCCTCGCCTTCGCCGACAACGACCGGCCCGGTGTCATGCTCGCCGGCGCCGCCCGCACCTACGCGAACCGGTTCGGCGTCCTCCCGGGCCGCCGCGCGGTCGTCTTCACCACCAACGACAGCGCGTACGCCGCCGCACTGGACCTCGCCGCCGCGGGTGTAGAGATCGCGGCGGTCGTCGACGCCCGGCCGGAGCCGGGGTACTGGGCACGCCGCGCGGCGCAGGCCGGCATCGAGGTGCTGCACGCTCACGCCGTGACCGGCACCGTCGGCGAGACACACGTGGAGTCGGTGACCGTCGCCCCTCTCGGCGAGGATTCGCCCGCCCGCACCATCCCCGCCGACCTCCTGCTCGTCTCCGGCGGCTGGAACCCCGCTGTCCATCTCTTCAGTCAAGCGGGCGGGAAGCTGCGGTACGACGACGCGCTCGGCTCGTTCGTCCCGGACAGCTGCCGCCAGGCGGTACAGGTCGCCGGCGCCGCCCGCGGCGTCCTCGACCTGCCGGGATGCCTGGCCGACGGCGCGGCCGCCGGATCCCGCGCGGTCGAGGCCGAGGGCTTCCCCGCTCCCGAACCGCTCCCGGTCCCTGCGGCGCCCGAAGAGACCGGGGCACCCGCCGCGCACCTGTGGGTCATCCCCGGAGCGGACCCCGCCCGCAGCTTCGTGGACCTCCAACGCGACGTCACCGTCGCCGACTTGGCGCGCGCCACCGGCGCGGGAATGCGGTCGGTCGAGCACGTCAAGCGCTACACCACGGCGGGCACTGCCCACGACCAGGGCAAGACCTCCGGCGTGCTGGCCGGCGGCGTCATCGCGCACCTGCTCGGCGTCGACATCAGCGACCTCGGCACAACGACCTTCCGCGCCCCGTACACCCCCGTCTCCTTCGCCGCGCTCGCCGGGCGCGACCGCGGTGCGCTCCACGACCCCGTCCGCGTCACCGCCCTGCACGACTGGCATGTGGCGCACGGCGCGGAGTTCGAGAACGTCGGGCAGTGGAAGCGGCCGTGGTACTACCCGCAGGACGGCGAGGACATGGCGGCGGCCGTGCAGCGTGAGTGCCGCGCCGCCCGCGAAGGCGTCGCGTTCATGGACGCCTCCACCCTCGGCAAGATCGATGTGCAGGGCCCGGACGCGGGGGTGTTCCTGGACCGGCTCTACACCAACATGATGAGCACCCTGAAGGTCGGCATGATCCGCTACGGCGTGATGTGCCGCGCCGATGGGATGGTCTTCGACGACGGCACCGTCATCCGGCTTGCCGACGACCACTTCCTGGTCACGACCACGACGGGCAACGCGGCCGCCGTCCTCGACTGGATGGAGGAGTGGCTCCAGACGGAGTGGCCCGAACTGCGCGTGCACTGCACGTCCGTCACCGAGCAGTGGGCCACCGTCGCCCTGGTCGGGCCACGCTCCCGCGAGGTGCTGGCCGCACTCGCCCCCGGCCTCGCCGTAGACGCCGCCGGCTTCCCGTTCATGGCCTGGCGCGACACCGAGGTCGCCGGAATCCCCGCACGGGTGTGCCGTATCAGCTTCTCGGGCGAGCTGGCATACGAGATCAACGTGCTGCCGTGGGACGTGACCGCGCTGTGGGAGGCGCTGTACGAGGCGGGGCGGCCCCTGGGCATCACGCCGTACGGCACCGAGACCATGCACGTCCTGCGGGCCGAAAAGGGCTATCCGATCGTCGGCCAGGACACCGACGGCACCGTCACCCCGCAGGACCTGGGCATGAGCTGGGTGGTGTCGAAGAAGAAGGCCGACTTCATCGGCAAGCGCTCCTACGCCCGCGCCGACACCAGCCGCCCCGACCGCAAGCACCTCGTCGGTCTCCTCCCGGACGACCCCAGCACCCTGCTGCCCGAAGGCACGCACCTGGTCGCCGATGCCCATCTCCCTGCCCCGCCGGTGCCGATGCTGGGGCACGTCACGTCCAGCTACCGCAGCGCCGCGCTCGGGCGGACCTTCGCGCTCGCCCTCGTCAAGGGCGGCCGGGACCGTATCGGTGACCGGCTCTACGCCCCCGTCGGCGGCGCGCTGGTCCCGGTGACGGTCGCCAGTCCCGTTCTCTACGACCCCGAGGGGGCACGCCGCGATGGCTGACACCGCACACCGCCGCAGCCCGTTGTCGCACGCCGCGGGCCGATTCGCCGCCGCCACCCGTGCCTCGGGTGGAGAGCTGCGCCTGGCGGAACTCCCGTATCTCACCCAGATCGATGTGCGCCTCGAGCCCAAGGGTCCGGCGGCGGACGCCGTCGGACTGGCGCTGGGGTTCCCGCTGCCACTGGAGCCGAACACCGTCACCCGTGGCGGTGGCCTGGCGGCGCTGTGGCTGGGGCCCGACGAATGGCTTGTCGTCGCCCCGCCCGGCAGCGGGCCCGATCTCCAGGCCCGGCTGCGCGCGGCCATCGGTGAAGAGGACGCCGCCGTGGTCGACGTCTCGGCGCAGCGCACCACGCTGCTCGTCGGCGGGATCCGAGCCCGCGATCTGCTGGCCCACGGCTGCTCCCTCGACCTGCATCCGCGGTCCTTCGGCGCGGGACGCTGCGCACAGACCACTCTGGCCCGGGCGCAGGTGGTGCTGGTGCCACGGGACGAGTACAAGCCCGGCTTCTGGGTGCTGGTGCGGTCCTCGTTCGCCTGCTACCTGGCCGACTGGCTGCTTGACGCCGCCTCGGAGTACGTCTCCGGCTGAGGCCCGCCCGACTCCGGCTGAGGCCCGCCCGACGGTCGCCGCTCAGCGCCCCCGCGGGAGGCGGCTGAGCGAGCGCGGACGCCTTCACGCCTGCGACAGGCGCCGCCCGGAGGGCCGCGACCGCGATGCGGCCCGGACTTCCCGCCGTGCCCTGCGCCGCTCCCGGCGCAGGGCACGCGCCGTACTGCTGGGCACGGACACCACGCCATTCCGCTGGTTCCACACCTGCCGGGTCACCCATACGTCCAGCACGCTCCAGGTGGCGACGACCGTACCGCCGATCGCCGCCAGCACAGCCGGGAACGCGAACCACGAGCCGGCGAGCGTGAACAGGGTGGCGATCATCGCCTGAAGCAGCGTCACCGCCACGATGAGGAGAGCGCGCACCGAGGCCGTGCGGACCGGATCGGGGGTCGGCGGTCTGAGGGCGGGTTCCACGGTCCACAGTGGCTTTCCGTCGCTTGTGCCGATGTCCGGTTCGCTGCGCATGTGAGCTCGCTCCCTCCGCGTGGGGGATGGTTCCGGCCGGGCGCGTGCGGGCTCCGCGCCGAAGTCCGGCGGGAGTGCCCGACCTTGGGTGGGTGCCCGGCTTGCGCCGGATTGAAAAGCCAGATGCGGGAGGGAATCCCCCGCCACCCCCACAAGGATCACGAACCAGCCGTGTCTCGGTTCCCCGGCAGGCACGGCGTTTTCGGTCAAAGGGGCGCTGGAACACCGGCGTTACCGGCGGGCGCCTGCGCCCGCGGGCAGGGTGCGATGTCCGGTCATCAATGGACAACTGATGACGAGACGCGCAGCGAAGGCCCGGTGGACGTGTGGTCTTGTCTTCGAGTTGTCCATCCTCCAGTAGTAGGCTCGCGCCGTTTACAGACGGAACACCACTCCCGCCCGCCGGGGTTGACGTAGGGGAGGCCATGCGCTTTCGCGGGAAGTCCATCCGCAGGAAGATCGTGGGGCTGCTTCTGGTGCCGTTGGTGTCCCTGACCGCCATGTGGGCGTTCTCCAGCGTGCTCACCGGCCGGGACGCGCTGCAACTGCTGGATGTCGCCGAAGTGGTGAACAAGGTCGGTTACCCGACCGAGGGCGCCGTCCAAGCGCTTCAGCAGGAGCGCCGCCAGACCCTCGTCTACCTCGCCGACCCCCGCGGCGCGGATGCGCTGGTCAAACTGCACCGCATCGAGCGGGCCACCGACAAGGTCCTGGAACGGTTCCGCCGCAACGTCGAGAGCGAGGGCCAGAGCGACGCACGGTCCGGCTCCGGGGCCCAGCTCGCCGCGCTCGTCGAAGGCATGGACAGCCTGGACGTCCTGCGCGCCAAGGTGGAAGAGGGCACGATCACCCGCAACGGCGCATTCGCCGCCTACAACGAGATCGTCGACCCCTGCTACGACTTCCTCGCCGCACTCCACGCCGGCGACGACGTGAAACTGGACCGGGAGGGCCATGCGCTCGTCGGCATCACCCGCGCCCGCGAAACCCTCTCCCGCGAGGACGCCCTGCTCTCCTCCGCGCTCGTCGCCGGCCACATGACCGCCGGGGACCTGCGTAACCTCTCCGACCGGATCGCCGAACGCAAGCTGCTCTACGCCACCAACCTGCCGGTGCTCCCGGACGACGAAGGCGCTGCTTTTGAGCGGTACTGGAACGGCGCGGCCACCGCTGACCTCCGCTCCGCGGAGCAGCGCGTCATCGACGCCGGCCCCGAAGGCGCCGCCGAGGCGGTCAACCCCGAGCGCTGGCACGCCGCCGTCAGCCCGGTCCTCGACGAGCTCAACCGCAAGGGCATCCACGTCGGAGACCGCTACCAGGAACGCCTCGAGCCCTTCGCCGTCCACATCCTCGTCAGGGCCGGCATAGCCGGTGTCCTCGGGTTCGTCGCCCTGGTGGTCTCCGTCGTCCTCTCCTTCCGTATCGGCCGCGGCCTGGTCCGTGACCTGACGCAGCTGCGCAAGGAGGCGAACGAGGTCGCCGGTGTGCGGCTGCCCAGCGTGATGCGCCGCCTGGCCGCCGGGGAAGAGGTCGACGTCGAGACCGAGGCACCCCGCCTGACCTACGGCCAGGACGAGATCGGCCAGGTCGGCCAGGCCCTCAACACCCTGCAGCGGGCCGCGTTCGAAGCCGCGGTGAAGCAGTCCGAGTTGCGCCGCGGGGTCTCGGAAGTCTTCGTCAACATCGCCCGCCGCAGCCAAGTTCTGCTGCACCGCCAGTTGACGCTCCTGGACACCATGGAGCGGCGCACCGAGGACGCCGACGAGCTGGCCGACCTGTTCCGCCTCGACCACATGACCACCCGTATGCGCCGGCACGCGGAAGGCCTCGTCATCCTCTCCGGGGCAGCCCCCTCCCGCCAGTGGCGCAAGCCGGTCAAACTGATGGACGTGGTACGTGCCGCCGTCGCGGAGGTGGAGGACTACGAGCGCATCGAGGTGCGCCGGCTGCCGAGGATCGCGGTGGGCGGTCCGGCGGTGGCCGACCTCACCCACCTCATCGCCGAACTCCTCGAGAACGCCACCGTCTTCTCGCCCCCGCACACCGCCGTGCAGGTCCTCGGCGAGCGGGTCGTCAACGGCTTCACCCTCGAAATCCACGACCGTGGCCTGGGCATGGCCCCCGAGGTGCTGCTGGACGCCAATCTCCGGCTCGCCGAGACCGCCGAGTTCGAACTCTCCGACACCGACCGGCTCGGCCTGTTCGTCGTCAGCCGCCTTGCCCGTCGCCACGGGGTCCGCGTCTCGCTGCAGCCCTCCCCGTACGGCGGCACCACCGCGGTCGTCTTCATCCCCGCCGCACTGCTCACCGGCCCCAAGACCGCCGCCGCCGGCAGCGACGAGGAGGAGACGGGCGAGCAGGAGCTGCCCGGCGGCAGGTTCGCGGCGCTCAGCCAGAGCCCCATCCCGCTGGCCGGCACGTCTCGCACCCCCGAGGTCCTCGACGGCCCGGTCGAACTCGAGGCACCGCTCGGCACCCTGGACGAGGAGGATGAGGAGGGCATCATCGTCCGAAACGGGCACCGGGACTTCCGGCCCACCGAGCGCACCACGTCCCCGGAACAGCACCAGCAGGCCCGCGACGCCGCCGGTGACGACGGCCTGGAACCGGCACGCCCCGGCGAACTCACCCCACTGCCGCGCCGCCGTTCGCGGGTCCGGGCCTCCGACCACGGCCGGCCGGCCAAGGCACAAGAGCATGGCGACGCCGACGAGCCGAGCGAGGCGAAGGAGCGCCCCGAACCTGTGAACACCACCCCCCACACCACCGGGGGAGGGCTGCCCCGCCGGGTACGGCAGGCCAGCCTGGCCCCCCAGCTGAAGGCCGAGCCCGGTCCCCCACCCGGGCAGGACGCCACCACAGACCCCGAAGCGGAGCGTGACGCCGAGGCGGTGAGGTCCCGAATGGCCTCCCTCCAGCGCGGCTGGCAACGCGGACGGGCCCACACCGGCGAGGACACCGGTTCCGCCGGTGACAGAGCACCACGAACGACATCGGAGGGGAACGGGCGATGACCGCACGGAACACCAGCGCACAGAACGCTTCAACGAGCGGATCCGGCGAACTCAACTGGCTCCTCGACGAGCTGGTCGAGCGCGTCGGCAGCATCCGCAAGGCGCTGGTGCTCTCCGGCGACGGACTGCCGAGGGGCACCTCGAAGGATCTGCCCCGGGAGGACGGCGAACACCTGGCCGCCGTGGCCTCCGGCTTCCACAGCCTGGCCAAGGGCGTCGGCCGCCACTTCGCCGCGGGCAGGGTCCGCCAGACCGTCGTCGAGCTCGACGAAGCGTTCCTGTTCGTCACCGCCGCCGGCGACGGCAGCTGCCTGGCGGTGCTGGCCGACGCCGACTCCGACGTCGGCCGGATCGCGTACGAGATGACCCTGATGGTCAAGCGAGTGGGTGCGCATCTGGGCACGGCCCCGAGGGCCGGCCTGTCCGCCGGAGGATGACGGGGCGCTATGAGCCGAGCCGGGCAGGAGGCGGGGCACTGGTTCGACGACGACGCGGGACCGGTCGTACGCCCCTACGCCATGACCCGCGGCCGTACCCGCAGCGCGGCTGAGGAGACGCTCGATCTGATCGCGCTGGTCGTCGCCGAGAGCAGGAACGGTGCCGGCTACGACGACGCGGGTGTCGACAGCACCCTCTCCCACGAACACCTGGACATCGTCGAGCTGTGCCGCGAGGTGCCGCAGTCGGTCGCGGAGCTGGCGGCCGAACTGGACCTTCCGGTCGGCGTCGTCCGGGTGCTCATCGGGGATCTGATCGACGCGGAACTGGTCCGCGTCTCCCGGCCCGTACCGCCGGCGGAACTGCCGGACGAGAGCATCCTGCGCGATGTGATCAACGGTCTACGGGCACTGTGACAGGGCCGCGGTCGGATACGACCGCGGCCTCTCGCAACCAACTCGTATGGCCCAACGCAGGGGCCGGTGATCGCGTCGCTACCACGGGGGGCGATGTGCGAGGCGATAGCGTCACGCCGTCCTGGTGATGTGAACTCCCAGGCAGCGACCACGCGAGGAGTACATCGTGCTCAAGGGCTTCAAGAACTTCCTCATGCGCGGTGACGTCATCGTGGTAGCGGTGGGACTGGTCATCGCGCTGGCGTTCAGCACCCTGATCAAGGCGTTCACCGACTTCGTGATCAATCCGATCATCGCGAGTCTGCAGGGCGGCGCCGCGGTGGGACTGGGCTGGCAGCTCGGCAATCCCGGCAACAGGGCCACCTATCTTGACATCGGCTCGTTTATCTCCGCTCTCATCTACTTCGTCATCTTCGTGGCGGTGGTCTACTTCCTCATCGTCGTGCCCTACAAGGTCCTCCAGGCCCGGCGCGGTGTCACCGTCTTCGGCGAACCAGGCCCCGTCAAGACCTGCCCGGCATGCCAGTCCGACGACCTGTCGGCCGCCGCCACCAAGTGCAAGTACTGCGGCAGCGAACAGCCCGCGGCACCAGGCAAATGACATGGCGTCAGCCCTGGAGTACGGGGCCCGGGGCCGGTGCTCCCCGTCGTGAGCGACGGCATGACCGGGCGTGAGGTCGGCACCCTGGTGCTGCTGCGGCACGCCAAGTCGGCCTGGCCGGAGGGAGTCCCCGACCACGAGCGGCCGCTGTCCGGGCGCGGCCGCCGGGACGCGCCTGCGGCCGGACGCTGGCTCCGCCAGGCCGGTCTGGAGCTCGACCTGGTGCTGTGTTCCACGGCCCTGCGGGCGCGGCAGACCTGGGAACTGGCGGCGGCCGAGCTGGAGGCCGCCCCGCCGGTCCGGCTCGAGGACGAGCTGTACCGGGCAGGCGCCGACGAGCTGTTGGACGTGGTGCGCGGGCTGCGGCAGGTCAGGACCGTACTCCTCGTCGCCCACAATCCCGGCATCCAGGACCTGGTTCTGAGCCTGGCCGGTGACGGCTACGGGGACGCCCTGGAGCGGGCCGAGCTCAAGTACCCCACAGCCGCCATCGCCGTGCTGGTCTTCGCCGGGGACTGGCCACAGCTCGGCCCAGGCCGGGCATATCTCGCCGACTTCGCCGTACCCCGCGGCTCGCGTACAGACAGCTGAACGGATCGGAGGATCGATGTGAAGAGCCGTAGCCCGCTTGGCGTCCTCACCACCGCTCTGCTGTCCGGCGGTTGGCTTCTGCTCGCCGCCGGGCCACAGGGTGCCAGGGCCGAAGCCGCCACACCCGCCGTCCCCTTCGGCAGCCACCCCGTCTCGTACGCCTCCGGCACCCTGAAGCCGTCGGGGGACCAGAGGGTCAACGACAGCAGAGTCGTGGACTTCTACCGGCGCTGGAAGGCGAACTTCGTCAAGCAGAACTGCGGCAACGGCTGGTACGAGGTCTACGCCGCCGACGCCGGCCATCCCTATGTCGCCGAGGCGCAGGGCTATGGACTGGTGATCACCGCGACCATGGCGGGTGCCGACCCCGACGCCAAGAAGATCTTCGACGGCATTCTCACTTACGTTCTCGCGCACCCGTCGGTGAACAATCCCGATCTGCACGCCGCCGCGCAGGACAGCAGCTGCCGCAGCGTCGGCGGCAAGGACTCCGCGACGGACGGCGACCTGGACATCGCGTACGGGCTGCTGCTCGCCGACCGGCAGTGGGGCAGCTCGGGGACGTACAACTACAAGTCCCTCGCGGTGAAGCGGATCAACGCCATCAAGAAGAGCGAGCTGCACAGCGGCAGCAAGCTGATGAAGCTCGGTGACTGGTCCTCTGGCGGTTACGACTCCATCTCCCGCAGCTCCGACTGGATGCTCGGCCACTTCAGGGCGTTCAAGAAGGCGACCGGCGACCCGGCCTGGGACGCCGTCCTGGCCAAGCACCAGTCCGTCATCGCTGCCCTTCAGTCGCGGTACTCCGCGGGCACCGGGCTGCTCCCGGACTTCGTCGTCGACACCACCACCGATCCCAGGCCCGCACCCGGCCAGGTCCTGGAGAGCCCGCACGACGGGGACTACCACTGGAATGCCTGCCGCGACCCCTGGCACATCGGCACGGACGCGGTGGTCAGCGGCGACGGCAGGTCCCGTACGGCCGCCCGCAGGCTGAACTCCTGGGCCAAGTCGGCGACGGGCGGGGACCCAACGAAGATCGCCTCCGGCTACAAGCTCAACGGCACCGCCTACGGCAACGGCAATCCGCCTGCCTTCTTCGCCCCCTTCGCGGTCGCCGCGATGACCGACACCGGCAGCCAGGCCTGGCTGGACGCGCTCTGGCAGCAGATGATCGGCACCCCGCCCACCGCGACCGGCTACTACTCGGCCAGTGTGCAGCTGCAGTCGATGCTGGTCGTCACCCACAACTACTGGACTCCGTGAGACCGGCTGCCGATCGGACGGTTGCGATGGAATACGGGACCGGGACTGGCGGGTTTCCTCGCCGTGGACAACGACTGCCCGGATGCGGCGCAGCGCCGTATGACGTGCATCGAGGTCGGGTCGGTGCTCCAGTGCTACCTGGACGGGGAGACCGACGGCGGCACCGCGCGGCGCGTCGCCGAGCATCTGGCCGACTGCCACCCCTGCGGGCTGGAGCTGACCGTCTACGAGGGCATCGAGCAGGTGCTGTCCCAGGGCCCGGTCCTGGACACCGATGCGGTGGCACGTCTGCGCACCTTCGGCGAGGCGCTGCTGCACGGCCCGGGTGTGCCGGAGGGCGGCGGTATCTCGGATCAGCGCTCGCACCCGCCCGCTTGGGGCGCGTGATCACAGCCGAGGTGTCCCGTCCAGTACCTGTTCGGTCACACGGTCTTTCCGTCGCGCGTGTACCGGGGGCCCCAGTGGTCCGTGAGCTGGGCCACCGGGAAGAGGCCACGGCCGCCCTCGTCCGTGCTGCGGGCCGGCTACCCGGCGAGGTACGGCCCTGTGGGGGAGTACGGGCGTTCTGG
>NZ_JBUEGC010000037.1:0-68971 GCF_054963655.1 Streptomyces sp. HSS9-12
CACCGCGGCGGCGACGTCCGGGTCGAGCTCGTGCAAGGAGCTGTTGAGAAGCGACATCAGGGTCCCTTGGACGGGTGGCGGGTGGGCAGGTGGTGTCGGTTAGCTGATGAAGGCGGCGTACTCATCGGCGGAGAGCAGGTCCTCCGGCTCGTCGCTCACCTTCACCTTGAACAGCCAGCCGCCCTCGAAGGGGGCGGAGTTCACCAGCGCCGGGTCGTCCACCACATCCTGGTTGACCTCGGTGACCTCTCCGGACACGGGCGCGTACAGGTCGCTGACGGACTTGGTCGACTCCAGCTCGCCGCAGGGTTCGCCCGCGGTCACGGTGTCGCCGACCTCCGGGAGCTGGACGTAGACGACGTCACCGAGTGCGTCGGCGGCGTGCGAGGTGATGCCCACGGTGGACACGCCCTCCTCGGCGGGCGAGATCCACTCGTGCTCCTTGCTGTAGCGCAGCTGCTGGGGGTTGCTCATGACCTGAATTCTCCTGGATGCAAGGGACTGCTCGTGAATGGGGTCTTGACAGGTAAGACGGTTCGGTGTGAGAGGCGCCACGTGGCGGAGCCGCGGACCGGCGCTCAGCGCTGCCGCTTGTAGAAGGGGAGAGCGACGACCTCGTACGGCTCGTGGCTGCCGCGGATGTCCACGGTGATGCCTTCCGTACCCGGCTCGGCGTGGGCGGCGTCGACATACGCGATGGCGAGCGGCTTGCCGAGGGTGGGGGACGGGGCACCGGAGGTGACCTCGCCGATGACCGTGCCGGAGCCGTTCTCCACGACCGGGTAGCCCGCCCGCGGTACCCGGCGGCCGGTGGCGACCAGCCCCACCAGCTTGCGCGGCGGGGCCTCCTCGGCCTGCTTGGCCGCGGCTTCCAGGGCCTCCCGGCCGACGAAGCGGCCGCCGTTCGTCGTCTTGTCGAACTTCACGACCCGGCCGAGGCCCGCGTCGAAGGGGGTGAGCGCGGTGGTCAGCTCGTGCCCGTACAGCGGCATGCCCGCCTCCAGGCGCAGGGTGTCCCGGCAGGACAGACCGCAGGGGACCAGGCCGGCGTCCTTGCCCGCCTCGGTCAGCGCCTGCCACAGCGCTTCAGCGTCGCCCGGGGCGACGAACAGCTCGAAGCCGTCCTCGCCGGTGTAGCCGGTCCGGGCGATGAGTGCGGAGACGCCGGCGACGGTGCCGGGCAGGCCCGCGTAGTACTTCAGCCCGTCCAGATCGGCGTCGGTGACCGACTTCAAGATCCCCGGTGCTTCGGGCCCCTGGACGGCGATCAGTGCGTAGTTGTCGCGGTCGTCCCGGACGGCCGCGTCGAAGCCGCCCTGCCGCCGCTTGATGGCGTCCAGCACCACCTGGGCGTTGGAGGCGTTGGCCACCACCATGAAGTCCTGCTCGGCGAGGCGGTAGACGATCAGGTCGTCGAGGATGCCGCCGGACTCCTCGCAGATCATGGTGTAGCGGGCGCGGCCGACGGCGAGTGCGGAGAGGTTGCCGACCAGTGCGTAGTCGAGCAGCTCACCGGCCTGTGGGCCGGTCACGGTGATCTCGCCCATGTGCGAGAGGTCGAAGAGTCCGGCGCGGGTGCGGACGGCGAGGTGCTCGTCGCGCTCGCTGCCGTAGCGCAGCGGCATGTCCCAGCCCGCGAAGTCGGTCATGGTCGCACCGAGCGCGCGATGGACCGCATCGAGTGCTGTGCGGCGTGGAGCGTCGGTCATGAGGGTCAGGCTCCCGTGGGGTCGATGGCGAGGCGCTGTCGGAAAACACAGCCTCCCCATCTGTCATCGGAACCTGAGAGGTTCGCCACGACCCCGCACGTGAGTGGGTCACGGCTTGCACCTTGGGTGGGACCGCACGTAGCGGCCCGCTTTTCAGATCTGCCTCGCCCGCGCAGTACTGGGGCCTGAGAGATTCAAGGGAGGACTTGCTCCTTCGGCGCCCCGGGCGGCCGACACAGCTGCCGGTCTCCGAGGACTCTCCCGCGCGGGTTTATACGGCCGGTATGGAGTTGGCGGGCTCATCATTGCACGGCCGGGCGGGTATGGGCAGGCCGGTGGCGAGGTATTGAGGTTTACGGCATTACCTTTTCTTGACAGTCTGCTCGGAGGGCCCACGGCGACCTTATGAACGGGGAGGACGATCACGGTGCACTGGCATAGTGCGTGCGCGACGACCGCTGAGGTCGTCGCGCACGGGGGCATTGCCCCAGGTACCTCCCACAGATACGAGCTGTTCCCAGGGGATGCCCCCACCCGGACGAAGTCCGCAGGAGCGATGCCGGCACCGCCGCAGCCGCACGCTTTCACGCCCGGTCGATTCCAGTCCGCGCTCGACCTGCGGGGACCGGACTCCGGGGAGACATCCGCCGACCGTGAGCAGCCCGTACGGCAGCTGCACTACCCGGCCGGTGACGTGGTCGTCGTCTCAGGGCTGCCGGGCAGCGGCAAGAGCACGCTGATGAAGCGGACCGTCGCAGGACGCGACGCCCGCGGCGCCGCCGTACACCGGATCGACTCCCAGGACACCCGGGACCGCTGGGAGCGCCGACTGCCTGCCGCGCTGCCGTACGGGATCTACCGGCCCCTGGTGCGGATCGCGCACTATGCGGGGCTGCGCCGGGCCCTGCGCTCCGGTCGCAGCATCGTCGTACACGACTGCGGCTCGCACGCCTGGGTACGGCGCTGGCTGGCCCGCGACGCGCGGCGCCGCGGGCGCGCGGTGCACCTGGTGCTGCTGGATGTGCCGCCGCGGACGGCCCTGGCCGGTCAGGCCTCCCGTGGGCGCGGGGTCTCCGACTACGCCTTCGGGCGGCACCGCGGTGCGGTGCGACGGCTGGTGGCCGACGTGGAGGGCGGGCGGCTGCCGGATGGCTGCGCATCCGCCGTACTGCTGGACCGCCCGGCTGCCGACGCTTTGCAGGGCATCGGCTTCCGGTAGGCCCCCGCACCGCCCTCCGTGTCAGTCGGCCCAGCTGGTCAGGAGTTCTGCGGCAGCATCAGGGGCGCCGGCAGGGTGGAGGCCTCCTGCATGTTGTCGTCCAGCGGCGGCAGATCCTTGAGCACATCGCCGATGGCGGCGGTGAGGAGGTCCTGGAGGGCTGCCGTGATGGCCTGCACGTCGCCGGAGGAGAGGGCCTCGCGCAGCGCGTCGATCTCTTCGTCGAGATCCTCGGCAGGAACGTCCTCGGAGGTGGATGTGGAGGGGGTGCTCTCGGCGGAGCTGGGTGCGGTGCTGGGGGCCGCGGTGTTCTCGGGCAGGCTCGGTGGGGTGCTGGGGGAGTCGGCGTTTTCAGGCAGGCTGGGTGCGGTGTTGGGGGTGGTGGTGTTCTCGGGGGAGCTGGGTGCGGTGTTGGGGGTGGCGGTGTTCTCGGGGGAGCTGGGTGCGGTGCTGGGGGAGTCGGCGCTTTCAGGCAGGCTGGGTGCGGTGCCGGTGGTGGCGGTCTCGGGCACACTCGGCGCGGTGCTGGGGGATGCGGCGTTCTCAGACAAGCTGGGTCCGGTGCTCGGTGGGGTGTTGTTCTCGGGCAGGCTGGGTCCGGTGCTGGGGGATGCGGCGTTCTCAGCGGCGCTGGTTTCGGCGTTCTCAGCGGCGCTGGTTTCGTTGGCTTCGACGCTGGTCTCAGCGTTGGTGGAGGGCAGGGCCGCGGCGTCCCCGCTGCCGTGCTGATCCTGCTGGGCAGCCTTCGCCCCGGCCAGGGCGGCGGCCTTGAGCAACAGCCCGAGGCTGAGACTTGATGCGTTTGCGAGGTTCGTCCGGTCCGGCTGGACGGCTGTGGAGGTGCTGGACTCGCGGTCGGGCTGCGCAGCGGCGCCCTGTGTCAGCGGCGCGAGCGCCTCCTTGATCGCGTCGATCCGCTGGTCGCTCTCGTCGGCCGAGAGCTTGTTGCCAGGAGCTTCCTTCACGGACTCCAGAAGATCGGTGATGGGCGGCAGGACATTGCCGAAGCGGCCGAGCGTCTCTGTCTGGTCGAGCAGCTGGTCGCTGCCCGGGGCCGGCGCGGCCGGTCCCGAGGCGGGAGGGACGGGGAGCGGCGGGGAGTCGGATGCGCTTACGGAACGAATGGGAGCGTCGGCCATCGCCGGGGCGGCTGCGCCGAGGGTGCCGAACGCCAGGGCGCCACACACGACGGACGAGGCGAGAATGCCGGTCTTCCCTCTTACGGGCATGGAGGGTTTCCCTTCAGTGGTATGAACGGCTTTACCGATCACAGTGCGAAGGAATGGACACGCAGCGCAACTGGTCAACTGCGGAGAGTCGTGGCATGTGGTCGTCGGGAGATGTCCTCGTCTGTCCCGTTGACCAGGCGCTTCGCTGCGGATCGGATGCAACCGGCGGCAACGCTTACGGATGCAGCCGTTAGGGTGCGTGTGCACGTGGTACGAAACGGTGGTGGGGCGCGATGAGCATGGCGGCGGAGCAGCACGGCTACTCCATGCCTTCCGGCGGATTTCCCGGCAATGAACTGGAAGAGGTGCTCGCCGCCTCCCTCGGCGTCGACGGCGCGGGCCCCCGGATCGTCGAGGTGCTCGGCCGCAGCCATGTCTGGGTCCCGCTGCCGAACGGTGGGAGTCCCCACAGCCGCGATCTCGACCTGCCCACGGTCGAGATCCACGGCGCCGCGTACGTCCCGGTGTTCAGCTCCGAGGAGCAGTTCCTGCAGGTCGTCGGCGCCCATATGTCGTACACCATCGCCCCGGCCCGGGAGTTCGCCCGCGGTCTGCCGCCGCAGCTGGGTATCGCGGTCAATCCGGGCGGCGCGGTCGGCGTGCCGCTGCCGCCGTCCGCCGTCGCCGAGCTGTGCCGCGTCGGCCGCACCGAACTCGATGGCGCCGCAAGTGGCGGCCGGGTGCGGCTCTTTGAGCCCGACTGGCAGGAGGAGCCCGTCGACTTTCTCGCCGCGGCCGCCGGCGAGTTCGCCACGACGGGGGTCGTCCGCACCGCGCGCCGGGCCCTGGCCAGTGTGGAGGGCGAGGATCCCTCGCTCTTCATCGGCGTCGAACTGCTCACCCCCTGCGGCCCGAGCGAGCGGACCGTGGTGATGGACGCGCTCGGCCGTGCGCTGGGCGCGGTCCCGGTGCCGTGGCCCGTCCAGCTGGTGCTGCTGGACATCGCCCAGGACCCTGTCGGCGACTGGATGCTGCAGCGCGTGCACCCCTTCCACACCGCGGTGTAACCGACCGGCGCCATGCCAAGGCCCGCGCCGAGGTGCCGCGTCAACTGCGCCACAGTGCGCGCGATAGCCGCCTTCCCGGACTCGTAAGCTGGTTGGATGACCAGCGGGGTGCAGGCCGTACCCCGGAAGGGCCGGGAGGCCGAGAGAGAGGGCGGAGCCAGGTGAGCGCGGGAGGCGGGGCAGAAGCGGCCGGTGCGGTCGAGCACCTGCTGCGGCAGGTGACGCCCGGGCGGTACGACGCCTACGAAGCGCTGCTGCGTGCCCTCGCGGAGGGCGAGCTGTGGATGCTGCTCTGGCACGGCGACCCCGGGGCCCCTGACGCCCAGTACGGAAACATGGAGGTCGACGGGCTGGGCTACGCCCCCTGTGTCACCTCGGCCCAGGAACTCGTCACCAGTGGCTGGAACCGGTCCCACGAGGTCGTCAGCGGCTGGGACATCGCGAACGCCCTTTATCCCGACCGTTGGGGCATTTGGCTCAATCCCCACAGCCCGGGCGGCGGTGTCGGCATCCCCTGGCTCGACCTGCGCCGGATCGCCGTGGGGCTGGACCGGCTGCCCGCGGGCCCGCTGCAGCTGTCCGAACCGTCCATCCAGCTCCCGCAGTTCTACGCCCTGCTCACCCAGAACGCGCACCGTACGCCCGCGGTCCGGTCGCTGCGCCGGGCCTGGGTGCAGCCTGCGGTCGGCGCGCCCTATCTCGCCATCGGTCTCGACCTGTACGACGCCGGCCCGCAGGCCGTGGAGTCGGTGCGCGCCATGATCCAGCAGTCGATCGGCGCCGTGCCGGACGGGCTGCCCGTCTCCAGCGTCGCGATGTCCGATGAGTACGACCCTGTGGCGATGTGGATGCGGGCCAACTCCCGTCCCTTCTTCGACCGGGAGGCCTACGGCGCCGGCGCACCGCCCGCGCCCGCCGTGCCGCCCGCGCACGGCACGCAGGCCCCTGGATACGGCTATCCCCCGCAGTACGGCTGGCAGACCGGACCCGCTCCGCGGCCCTACTGACCGTCCAGTATCCGGGCGTCCGTTTAAGGCGGATATGCCCCTCAATCCACTCCTCATTGACGGCTGTTCAACCGCTCAGCTGGCTTCAGTGTTCGTATAACGGAAATCATCTGACCACATCACAGTTGCGCATCCTTTCCCTGGGGGGACTGGCGGGTGATCGCAAACGAGATGAAGACTCACGTTCGCCGGGCGGTCGGCCCTTTGTGCGATCTGCTGCACATTGTGTGCAATCACCGGCACCGGCCGCGCTTGCCGCAACCTCGCACCACCCGTACGACCAGCACTTGTGATTGAAACAGCCGCTACAGCGGCAGGCACGGGCCGGATACAACCGGCCGAGCCGAGAGGGGTCCCTACCACGATGACGGCACCACTGCACGACACGAGCGCGGCCGAGACCGCGGCCGTCGATGTCGCGGCCGATGTCCCGGCGAAGGCGATCGAAGGCCGCTCGCCGTGGAAGATCGCCTGGGTACGGCTGAAGCGAGACAAGATCGCGCTGGTCGGCGGCGTCGTGGTGCTCTTCCTGATCCTCGTCGCCGTCTTCGCGCCGCTGATCGTCAGTCTCCTGGGGCACCCGCCGAACGACTTCCACGAGGACAAGATCGACCCGCTGTTCGGAACACCCACGGGTTCCTGGGGCGGCATCAGCTCCGACTTCCTCTTCGGGGTGGAGCCGGTCAACGGCCGCGATGTCTTCAGCCGGGTCGTCTACGGCGCCCGCATCTCGCTGCTCGTGGCGTTCCTCGCGGCCGTCTTCGCGGTCGTCCTCGGCACCGTCTTCGGCATCATCGCCGGCTACTTCGGCGGCTGGGTCGACGCGGCCATCAGCCGGGTCATGGACGTGCTGCTCGCCTTCCCGCAGCTGCTGTTCATCATCGCGCTCGTGTCCGTCCTTCCCAACGAGCTGTTCGGGCTCGCCGGAAGCGGGGTGCGCATCGGCGCGCTGATCGTGGTGATCGGCTTCTTCGGCTGGCCGTACGTCGGGCGCATCGTGCGAGGCCAGACGCTCTCCCTCCGGGAGCGCGAGTACGTGGAGGCCGCCCGCAGCCTCGGGGCCGGAGGGATCTACATCCTCTTCCGGGAGCTGCTCCCCAACCTCGTGGCGCCGATCACCGTCTACGCGACGCTGATGATCCCCACGAACGTCCTCACCGAGGCCGCGCTGAGCTTCCTCGGCGCCGGCGTCAAGCCGCCCACCGCCTCTTGGGGCCAGATGCTCTCGAAGGCGGTCAGCACCTACGAGGCCGATCCCATGTTCATGGTGATTCCCGGTATGGCCATCTTCATCACAGTTCTGGCGTTCAACCTGTTCGGTGACGGCGTGCGCGACGCACTGGACCCCAAGGGTGCCCGCTAGGCGCACCAGGGTGCGCCGCTCCACCAACCCCCTGCAGACCGCCCCTGCCGATCCGACAGGAGGCCCCCCAACCGTCGGTCCGGAAGCTTGGACCGCGACCAACCCGGAGGTTGCGAGATCGTGACAACCAACAGTTCATCGAGGCGCAGACTGGCCGCAGGATCGGCGCTCGTCGTTGCGGCCCTGCTCGGCACCGCGGCGTGCGGCGGCGGCAAGGACAACGAGGGCAAAGGCGGTGCCGCCGGTTTCAACGCGGCGGTGAACAAGGTCGCCAACGCTTCTGACAAGAAGGGCGGCACCCTCAAGTTCATCGGCACCCAGGACGCCGACTCGTGGGACCCGCAGCGCGGCTACTACGGCTTCATGTGGGACTTCGCCCGCTACTACACCCGTCAGCTGATCACCTTCAAGCCGGAGCCGGGCGCGGCCAGCACCGAGCTGGTCCCGGACATGGCCACCGACACCGGCAAGGTGTCCGCGGACGGCAAGACGTACACCTTCACGCTGAAGGACGGCCTCACGTGGGAGGACGGCAAGCCCGTCACCTCCAAGGACATCAAGTACGGCATCGAGCGCATCTGGGCGCAGGACGTCATCTCGGGTGGTCCGATCTACCTGCAGCAGGTCCTGGACCCGAAGGGCGAGTACAAGGGCCCGTACAAGGACAAGTCCGCCGACAAGCTGGGCCTGAAGGCCATCGAGACGCCGGACGACAAGACCATCGTCTTCAAGCTGCCGAAGCCCAACGGTGACTTCCTGCAGATGCTGGCCATGCCCTCGGCCACCCCGGTGCGTCAGGACAAGGACACCAAGGCGAAGTACGGCCTGAAGCCGTTCTCCAACGGCCCCTACAAGTGGCAGCAGTACACGCCCAACAAGTCCATCACGCTCATCCGCAACGACAAGTGGGACGCCAAGACGGACCAGGTCCGCAAGGCGCTGCCGGACAAGATCACGGTCAAGCTGACCACCAACGCCGATGACATGGACAACCGGCTGATCGAGGGCGAGTACGACCTCGACATCAACGCCACCGGCGTCGGCCAGGCCGCCCGTGCCAAGGTGCTGCAGCAGCACAAGGAGAACGCGGACAACCCGCAGACCGGCTTCATCCGCTACGCGGTCTTCCCGCAGACGGTCAAGCCGCTCGACAACATAGACTGCCGCAAGGCGATCATCTACGCGGCCGACACCAAGTCGCTGCAGACCGCCCGTGGCGGCCCGCAGGCCGGCGGTGACATCGCCCCCAACATGCTGCCCCCGTCCATCAAGGGCGCGGACGTCAAGGCCGACCCGTACGGCAAGCTCTCCGGCAAGCCGGACATCGCCAAGGCCAAGGCCGCTCTGAAGGCCTGCGGCAAGCCGAACGGCTTCAAGACCCGCATCGCGGTCCGCAACAACAAGCCGATCGAGGTCGCCACCGCCGAGTCGCTCCAGCAGTCGCTGAAGAAGGTCGGCATCGACGCCGACATCGACCAGTACGACGGCGCCCAGACCTCGGGCATCATCGGTTCGCCGAAGGTGGTCAAGCAAAAGGGCTACGGCATCATCATCATGGGCTGGGGTGCCGACTTCCCGTCCGGCCAGGGCTTCCTGCAGCCGCTGGTCGACGGCCGGTTCATCCTCCAGAGCGGTAACAACAACTTCTCCGAGCTGGACGACCCCGCGATCAACAAGCTGTTCGACAAGGCCCTGCTCGAGACCGACCCGGAGAAGGCCGGCGAGATCTACAAGCAGATCAACACGAAGGTGTCGGAGGCCGCGGTCTACCTGCCCTTCACGAACGAGAAGAACATCATCTGGCGCAGCTCCCGCCTGACCAACGTCTACACGGCCGACTCCTACAACGGCCGCTACGACTACGCGTCGCTGGGTGTCGTCAAGTGACCGTCCACACGCTCCACCGGCGCACCCGCCGCTAGGTTCGAAGGGCAGGTGATGGCCGCGAGCGGTGGCCCGGGAACCGTCCGACGGTTCCCGGGCCACCGCCCGGGCCGACTGCATGCTTGCATATCTCATCAGGCGGCTGACCGCCGTCGTTGTGATGCTGCTCGTCGTCACGCTGGTGACGTTCGGCATCTTCTTCCTCATCCCCAAGCTGACCGGCAGTGACCCTGCCGCGATGTTCGTCGGCAAGCAGGCGGACCCGGCAGCCATCGAAGGCGTCCGTCAGAAGCTGGGCCTGGACGAGCCGATCCTGGTGCAGTTCTGGCATTTCATCGTCGGCATCGTGGCCGGGCGCGACTACACCGGCGGCGGCGAGACCATTCACTGCAGTGCCCCCTGCTTCGGCTACTCCTTCCGCACGGAGCAGGAGATCTGGCCGATGCTCGTGGACGCGTTCCCGGTGACGGTCTCGATGATCGCCGGCGCCGTCGTGCTCTGGCTGGTCACCGGTGTCGCGACCGGTGTGCTCTCCGCGCTCAAGCGCGGCACCGCCATCGACCGTGCGGCAATGATCACCGCCCTCGCGGGTGTGTCGCTGCCGATCTACTTCACCGGCCTGATCTCCCTGGCCATCTTCCGTACCCAACTGGGCTGGTTCAACAGCGAGTACGTCCCGCTGGAGGAGAGCGTGACCGGCTGGTTCAGCGGGTTGATCCTCCCCTGGGTCACGCTGGCCTTCCTCTACGCCGCGATGTACGCCCGCCTTACCCGGGCCACGATGCTCGAGGTGCTCGGCGAGGACTACATACGCACCGCGCGGGCCAAGGGTCTGCGGGAACCGGTCGTCCTGGGCAAGCACGCCATGCGGTCCACGATGACCCCGGTCCTCACCATCCTGGGCATGGACCTCGGTGCGCTGGTCGGCGGCGCGATCCTCACCGAGACCACGTTCTCCCTGCACGGTCTGGGGCTCTCCGCCTTCCAGGCGGTCCGGGACCGCGACCTGCCCCTGATCCTCGGCGTCACTCTGATCACGGCCGCCGCCGTGGTCTTGGCCAACCTCGTCGTGGACCTCCTGTACGCCGTGATCGACCCCCGAGTGAGGCTCTCGTGACGGACATCAACAAGACCGGCGCCGTCAACGAGCCCCAGATATCGGCTTCGACGGAGCCCACCGCGTTCCTCGACGTACGCGACCTGAAGATCCACTTCCCGACCGACGACGGCCTCGTCAAGTCCGTCGACGGGCTCTCCTTCCGGCTGGAGAAGGGCAAGACCCTCGGCATCGTGGGCGAGTCCGGCTCCGGCAAGTCGGTGACCTCGCTCGGCGTCATGGGCCTGCACACGGTCGGCCAGTACGGCCGCAGCAAGGCCCGGATCTCCGGCGAGATCTGGCTGAACGGCCAGGAGCTCCTCTCGGCGTCCCCCGACGTCGTGCGCAAGATGCGCGGCCGGGAGATGGCGATGATCTTCCAGGACCCGCTGTCCGCGATGCACCCGTACTACACGGTCGGGCACCAGATCGTGGAGGCGTACCGGGTCCACCACGACGTCGACAAGAAGACCGCCCGCAAGCGGGCAATCGAGATGCTCGACCGCGTCGGCATCCCGCAGCCGGACAAGCGCGTGGACAGCTACCCGCACGAGTTCTCCGGCGGCATGCGCCAGCGCGCGATGATCGCGATGGCGCTGGTCAACAACCCCGAGCTGCTGATCGCCGACGAGCCCACCACCGCCCTGGACGTCACCGTCCAGGCGCAGATCCTCGACCTGATCCGGGATCTGCAGAAGGAGTTCGGCTCCGCGGTCGTGATCATCACCCACGACCTGGGTGTCGTCGCCGAACTGGCCGACGACATCCTGGTGATGTACGGCGGCCGCTGCGTCGAGCGCGGGCCCGCCGAGAAGGTCTTCTACGAGCCCCAGCACCCGTACACCTGGGGCCTGCTGGGCTCCATGCCGCGCATCGACCGCGAGCAGACCGACCGGCTCATCCCGGTCAAGGGCTCGCCGCCCAGCCTGATCAACATCCCGAGCGGCTGCGCCTTCCACCCGCGCTGCCCGTACGCGGACGTGCCCAAGGGCGGGGTGACCCGCACCGAGCGCCCCGAGCTCCGTGAGGTCGGCAGCCGGCACTTCTCCGCCTGCCACATGGCCCAGGAGGACCGGACGCGGATCTGGACCGAAGAGATTGCCCCGAAGCTGTGAGCAACGCAAAGGACGCCACCGTGAAGAAGGACGTGACGGTCCCGGCGCAGGCCACCGCTTCGCCTGAGCCCCTCCTCAAGGTCACCGGCCTGGTCAAGCACTTCCCCATCAAGAAGGGGATCCTGCAGCGGCAGGTCGGTGCGGTGCAGGCCGTGGACGGCCTCGACTTCGACGTGCGGCCGGGGGAGACCCTGGGCGTGGTGGGTGAGTCGGGCTGCGGCAAGTCGACGATGGGCCGGCTGATCACCCGGCTGCTCGAACCGACCGGCGGGAAGATCGAGTTCGAGGGCAAGGACATCACGCACCTGGGCACCGCGCGCATGCGGCCGCTGCGCCGCGACGTCCAGATGATCTTCCAGGACCCGTACTCGTCGCTGAACCCGCGGCACACGGTGGGCACCATCGTGGGCGCGCCGTTCAAGCTGCAGGGCAAGACCCCCGAGGGCGGCATCAAGAAGGAGGTCCAGCGGCTGCTGGAGCTCGTCGGCCTCAATCCCGAGCACTACAACCGCTACCCGCACGAGTTCTCCGGCGGGCAGCGGCAGCGGATCGGCATCGCGCGGGCGCTCGCCCTCAAGCCGAGGCTCGTGGTGGCGGACGAGCCGGTGTCGGCGCTGGACGTGTCGATCCAGGCGCAGGTGGTCAACCTGCTGGACGACCTCCAGGACGAGCTCGGCCTGACGTACGTGATCATCGCGCACGACCTGTCGGTCATCCGGCACGTCTCGGACCGGATCGCGGTGATGTACCTGGGCAAGATCGTGGAGCTGGCGGACCGTACAACGCTCTACGAGTCGCCCATGCACCCGTACACCAAGGCGCTGCTCTCCGCGGTGCCGGTGCCGGACCCCCGGCGCAAGGCCGAGCGCGAGCGCATCCTGCTCAAGGGCGATGTCCCTTCGCCGATCTCGCCGCCGTCCGGCTGCCGCTTCCATACGCGCTGCTGGAAGGCCACGGAGGTGTGCAAGACGCAGGAGCCGCCGCTGGTGGCGCTGAAGACCGGGCATCAGGTGGCCTGCCACCACCCGGAGAACGCTCCCGACCAGGTACCGGCCGACGCCGCGCTGCCCGGGGCGGCGCATGCGGCGGACGTCACGAACGCGGCGGAGGTCTCCAAGGAGGGACCGCAGGAGTAGGACCGGCACAATTGCCGGGTGCTCACCGATCTGTTCACCCCCTCCGTCCAGCACTGGACCGACCTCGTCGGGATCTTCGTCTTCGCGATCTCCGGAGCGCTGCTCGCCGTACGCAAGAACTTCGACGTGTTCGGCATCGCGGTGCTCGCCGAGGCGACCGCGCTGGGCGGAGGGCTGATCCGTGACCTGATCATCGGCGCCGTGCCGCCGGCGGCCTTCACCGACGTCGGGTACTTCACCACCCCCTTGCTCGCGGCCGGCATCGTCTTCTTTCTGCATCCGCACGTGGAGCGGATGACCGGCGCGGTGCTCATCTTCGACGCGGCCGGGCTCGGGCTGTTCTGCGTGGCGGGCACCACCAAGGCGTACGCGTATGGGCTCGCTCTCCCCTTCTCCGCCGTCCTCGGCCTGGTGACGGCCGCGGGCGGCGGTGTGCTGCGGGATGTGCTCGCCAACGAGGTGCCCTCGCTGCTGCGCTGGGACCGTGACCTGTACGCCGTACCGGCCATCGTCGGCGCCGCCATGGTCGCGGTGCTGATCCACTTCCAGTCGCTGAACGGGACCACAGGTGTGCTGGCCGCGGTGGCGGCGTTCGTGATCCGGCTGCTGGCGATGCGCTTCGGCTGGCGCGCCCCCAGAGCCTGGCACCGGCGCTCCTCGGCGACCGAGGAAGTCTGAGTTTCAACCAGACCCTACCCATGGGTAACTTTTACCTGTACGGTGCATCTCATGGCACAGGGCGAGGCGCCGGACACGGCGCAGGCGAGCATCGGGGACAGCGAGTTCGACCGGGACACGGCGGTCGTCCAGCGTGAACCCGGGGTCTACGGCGCCGAACTGTCGGCGGGCTGGACCATCATCCACGCCGTCAACGGCGGCTATCTGCTGGCGATGCTGGGCCGCGCGCTCGGCGACACCCTGCCGCACCGCGATCCCTTCACCATCACGGCGCACTATCTGACCGCCTCCCGGCCGGGGCCCGCCGAGATCCGCACCGAGGTCGTACGCACCGGTCGCACCCTGTCCACCGGCCAGGCCTCCCTCATCCAGCGCGCAGAGGACGGCAGCGAGGTGGAGCGCATCCGCGTCCTCGCCTCGTACGGGGATCTGGACGCCCTCACCGACGACGTCCGTACGTCGGCCAAGCCGCCCGCCATGCCGCCGTACGAGCACTGCCTCGGCTCCGAGCATGCGCCCGAGGGCGGCCGGCCCATCCCCGGCAGCACCGCGATCACCGAACGGCTCAACCTGCGGCTCGACCCGGCGACGGCCGGCTGGGCGGTCGGCGCGCCGAGCGGGCGCGGGGAGATGCGCGCCTGGTTCGGGCTCGCCGACGGGCGCGACCCCGATCCGCTGTCCGTGCTGCTGGCCGTCGATGCGCTGCCGCCGACCGCCTTCGAGCTGGGCCTGAAGGGCTGGGTCCCCACCGTCGAACTCACCGCTCACATCCGCTGCCGGCCGGCTCCTGGGCCGCTGCGGGTCGCGATCACCACCCGCAATCTCGCGGGCGGCTTCCTGGAGGAGGACGCCGAGGTCTGGGACAGTGAGGATCGTCTGGTCGCCCAGTCCCGCCAGTTGGCGCGGGCCCCGCAGGGCTGAGCCGGGTCCCGGCGTAGTCCGCATCGGGGGCGTCGTGGCCGGGTACGCGCGACAGGAGAACGGTAACGCCCGCGGTGACGCCATCGGTCCGATGGCAAGGGGTGATGTCACGGGTGGCCGCTGACGCCCGCGGCTCGCCGCACCGGATCCGGGGGCGCACGTACCCCGCCCTGCGCCCCCGCCCAGCGCCCCCGCCGTGGCTCGTAGAATCGTGCACATCATGGCCTACCTCGACCACGCCGCCACCACCCCGATGATCCCGGAGGCGGTGCAGGCGATGACCGCCCATCTCGCCGCCACCGGAAACGCCTCCTCCCTGCACGCGGCCGGTCGGCGGGCCCGCCGTACGGTCGAGGAGGCCCGCGAATCGCTCGCGGCCGCGCTCGGTGCCCGCCCCAGTGAGGTGGTGTTCACCGGGGGCGGAACAGAGTCCGACAACCTCGCCGTCAAAGGCCTGTACTGGGCCCGCCGGACCGCCGACCCGCGCCGTACGCGCGTGCTGGCCAGCCCCGTGGAGCACCACGCGGTCCTCGACGCCGTGGACTGGCTCGCCGCGCACGAAGGTGCGCGGGTGGAATGGCTGCCGGTGGACGAGTACGGCCGGGTGCATCCCGACGCGCTGCGCGAGGCGATCGCCCGCGACCCCTCGGACGTGGCACTGGTCACCGTGATGTGGGCCAACAACGAGATCGGCACGGTCATGCCGGTCCCCGAACTGGCCGAGGTGGCCCAGGAGTTCGGCATCCCCCTGCACGCGGACGCGGTACAGGCCTTCGGTCAGCTGAAGCTTGACTTCGCCGCCTCCGGAGTGGCCGCGATGACCGTCAGCGGGCACAAGATCGGTGGCCCGTACGGCATCGGAGCGCTGCTGCTGGGCCGTGAGTACGCGCCCGTACCGCTGCTGCACGGGGGCGGGCAGGAGCGGCACGTACGCTCCGGCACCCTCGACGTCCCCGCGATCGCCGCGTTCGCCGTCGCCGGACGGCTGGCCGCCGAGCGCCGCGAGGAGTTCGCCCGGGAGATCGGCGCGCTGCGCGACGAGCTGATCGAGCGGGTCCGGGAGGCCGTGCCCGACGCGATCCTGGGCGGCGACCCCGACCCGGGCGGGCGCCTCCCGGCCAACGCCCACTTCGCCTTCCCCGGCTGCGAGGGCGACTCCCTGCTGCTGCTGCTCGACGCGCAGGGCATCGAGTGCTCGACGGGATCGGCCTGCACGGCCGGCGTCGCCCAGCCGAGCCATGTCGTCCTGGCCACCGGCACGGCCCCCGACCTCGCCCGCGGCACGCTGCGCTTCTCGTTCGGCCATACCTCGACGAAGGCCGATGTCGAGGCCGTGGCCGAGGCGATCGGCCCGGCGGTGGAGCGGGCCCGGACCGCCGGACTCAGCTGAGGGCCGCTACCGAGAGCCGAGGGGATCAGGCCCGGCGTACCAGCCGCAGATAGCGGTCCCAGTCCCACAGCGGCCCGGGATCGGTGTGGTCGGTGCCGGGAACCTCGACATGGCCGATGATGTGCTCGCGGTCCTTGGGTATGCCGTACCGGTCGCAGACCCCTGCGGTCAGCTTCGCCGAGGAGCGGTACATCGCGTCCGTGAAGTATTCCTCGCGGTCGATCCAGCCTTCGTGCTCTATGCCCACACTGCGCAGGTTGTAGAGGAAGTTGCCCGCGTGGTACGCGATATCGAGCTCCCGGACCATCTGCGCGATGTGGCCGTCCGCGGAGCGCACCACGTAATGGGCCGCGGCGCCGTGCCAGGGATCCTGGAACACCTTGAGGGTCGTTGGATAACTCCCCTGTGTGACATGGATGATCACGCGGTCGATGGTGTAGTCGTACGGCCGGCTGGCGCGGCGCGCGTTGGCGGCCGAGGCCGGTATCCACTGAGCACCCCGGTGATCGACCGCGCCGTCCTTGCGCGGTTTCTCATGGCCGGGGAGGCGCCACCACCAGCGGGCGAGCGCGTCCGACCCGAGCAGGCCGGCCGTGCCGAGCCCGGCCACCGCACCGCCGCCGATGAGCAGAGAGCGCCTGCCGATCCCCCGCCGCTCCGGCTTCGTCCGCTGCTGCATGAGCCCCCCGCCCCGTATCCGCCGCCCCTTCGTGATCGATAACGCGTGCGACCGCCGGACGGTTCCCGTCCCTCCCCTTACTCTGGTAGGGCTATGACGATTGACTTCCCGGGCGCCCCTGATCCCCACGCTCCTCGCGACGGACGTCGCCTCCGCGTCCTCGCCGCCATGTCAGGCGGCGTCGACTCCGCGGTCGCGGCCGCCCGCGCGGCGGAAGCGGGGCACGACGTCACCGGCGTACACCTCGCGCTGTCCGCGAACCCGCAGTCCTTCAGGACCGGAGCCCGCGGCTGCTGCACCATCGAGGACTCCCGTGACGCCCGCCGCGCCGCCGACGTCATCGGCATCCCCTTCTACGTCTGGGACCTCGCCGAGCGCTTCCGCCAGGACGTCGTCGAGGACTTCGTCGCCGAGTACGCCGAGGGGCGCACGCCCAACCCGTGCCTGCGCTGCAACGAGAAGATCAAGTTCGCCGCGCTGCTGGACAAGGCCCTCGCCCTGGGCTTCGACGCGGTGTGCACCGGCCACTACGCGAAGATCGTCGTCAAGGAGGACGGCACCCGCGAGCTGCACCGCGCCTCCGACATGGCCAAGGACCAGTCGTACGTCCTCGGTGTGCTCGACGAGCGGCAGCTCGCCCACGCGATGTTCCCGCTGGGCGACACGGTCACCACCAAGGACGAGATCCGGGCCGAGGCGGAGCACCGGGGCCTCGCGGTGGCGAAGAAGCCCGACAGCCACGACATCTGCTTCATCGCCAATGGCGACACCCAGGGCTTCCTCGCGGGGCACCTCGGCACTGCCGAGGGCGACATCGTCGACGAGGACGGCACCAAGCTCGGCACCCACACCGGTGCGTACGGCTTCACGATCGGCCAGCGCAGGGGCCTGCGGCTGGGCGTGCCCGCCCCGGATGGCAAGCCGCGCTACGTCCTGGACATCTCCCCGGTGAACAACACCGTCACCGTCGGCCCGGCCGAGGCCCTCGACGTCACCGGCCTGACCGCGATCAAGCCCCGTTGGTGCGGCACCGCCCCGGCCGGCCCCGGCGCGTACACCGCGCAGCTGCGCGCCCACGGCGGCGAGACGGCGGTCACGGCGGAGCTGGTCGACGGCGCGGAGCTGCGGGTGACCTTCGCCGAGCCGGTGCGGGGCGTGGCCCCCGGCCAGGCGATCGTGCTGTACGACGGCACGCGCGTCGTCGGCTCGGCCACGATCGCCACGACACAGCGGGCGTCGGCCGCCGCCCAGGGCTGATCGACTTCCCGCGGAGCTGTCGGTGACGGCTCGTAGAGTGGCCGCATGGATATCACCGTCTTCTGCTCCGCGGCGGATCTCGACGAGCGATACACCCGTCCCGCCCGCGAATTCGCCAAGCTCATCGGCAAGGGCGGGCACACGCTGGTGTGGGGTGGTTCGGATGCCGGGCTGATGAAGGTCATGGCAGACGGAGTACAGGAGGCCGGAGGGCGACTGGTCGGGATCTCGGTGGAGTTCCTGCAGCACAAGGCCCGTCCGAACGCTGACGAGATGGTGATCGCCAAGGATCTGGCCGAGCGCAAGGCGATGCTGCTGGCCCGCGCCGACGCGATCGTGATCATGGTGGGTGGTACGGGAACGCTGGACGAGGCCACCGAGATCCTGGAGCTGAAGAAGCACGGGCTCCACGCGAAGCCGGCCGTGCTGCTCAACGCGGCGGGGTTCTACGACGGCCTCAAGCAGCAGTTCCTGCGCATGGAGGAAGAGGGCTTCCTTCCGCTCCCGCTCACCGAACTCGTCTTCTTCGCCGAGGACGGAGTCGCGGCGCTGGCATACCTGGAAGAGGCCGTCGGCATCCGATAGGGCGGGCTGCGGCAAGCTGGGGGCATGACTGCACATCTGATCACGGGGGCGGGCTCCGGTATCGGCTACACCGTGGCCCGGCGGCTGGCGGAGCGCGGCGACGAGCTGTGGCTGCTGGCACGGGACGCGGGCCGGGCCAAGGAGCTGTCGGCGCGGTTCCCCGGCGCGCGTACGGTCGTCGGGGACCTGGCCGCACCGGACCGGCTCTCCTGGGCGCTGAGCCAGCAGGCCCTGCCGGACCGGCTTGACTCCCTGCTGCATGTCGCGGGCGTCGTCGATCTGGGCCGCGTCGACGAGTTGACTCCCCAGGTGTGGAACCGGAACCTCGCGGTGAACCTGGTCTCGCCCGCCGAGCTGACCCGGCTGCTGCTGGCCCAACTGCGGCTGGCCCGCGGCCATGTCGTCTTCGTCAACTCCGGCGCCGGGCTGCGGGCGAATCCCGAGTGGGGCGCGTACGCCGCGGGCAAGCACGGTCTGAAGGCCCTCGCGGATGCGCTGCGCCAGGAGGAGGCCGGCAACGGCGTTCGCGTCACCTCCGTCTACCCGGGCCGCACCGCGACCCCGATGCAGGAGAAGGTCCACCAGCAGGAGGGCAAGCAGTACGACCCGGAGCGCTGGATGGCCCCCGAGTCCGTCGCCACGACCATCCTCACCGCCCTGGACCTCCCGCCGGACGCGGAGATCACCGATCTGTCGGTCCGCCCCCGCGGCTGACGGCACTGGTCCGGCCCGCGCACGCCCGGTCTCGTACGCTTCCGGGGTGAGCGAGAAGAAGAGCACCAGCTGGGGCGCGGGCGCGGCGACCGGCGTCGGGTCGATGCCGGGGACGGACGTACGGGAGGCCGTGAAGACCGTCACCGGGTCCTTCGAGACCTTTCCGCATCTGCCGGAGCTGCCCGCGCGGGGCCCCGGGGCGGACATGATCGGGCGGACGGCCGGGCTGCTCGTCGAGATGTACGCGCGCGTGGAGCCCAGCGGGTGGCGGATCGGCGACCGCCCCGGGCGGGACACCCGGCGCGCCCGGTCCTGGCTGCGGGAGGATCTCGACACGCTGGAGGAGTTCACGCAGGGGTATGCGGGGCCCCTCAAGGTGCAGGCCGTCGGCCCGTGGACGCTGGCCGCCGCGCTGGAGCTGAAGAGCGGCGAGGCGATGCTCCAGGACCCCGGGGCCTGCCGGTACCTCGCCGAGTCCCTGACCGAGGGGCTGCGGGAGCACCTGGCCGACGTACGGCGGCGGGTGCCGGGCGCCGACATCGTGCTGCAGCTCGACGAGCCCTCGCTGACCGCCGTACTGCGCGGGCGGGTCAAGACGGCCAGCGGCTACCGGACGTACCGGGCGGTGGACCGGGCCGTCGTCGAGGGCACCCTGCGGCAGGTGATGGCGGTCGCGGACGGCCCGGTGGTGGTGCACTCGTGCGCGCCGGAGGTGCCCTTCTCGCTGCTGCGGCGGGCCGGTGCGGCAGCGGTGTCATTCGATGCCGGACTGCTCACCGAGCGTGACGACGACGCGATCGGTGAGGCCGTGGAGAGCGGCACGAGACTGTTCGCCGGAGTCGTGCCGGGCACAGACTCTCGATTGTCGGACCCGGCCGGTAGCGTCATGGGTGTCAGGACGCTGTGGCGCAGGCTGGGGCTGTCACCGGGGACTCTCGCCGAGTCCGTGGTGGTCACTCCGGCGTGCGGGCTCGCGGGCGCTTCGCCCACGTACGCGCGTGCCGCGCTGGCCCACTGCGTCCGGGCGGCGAGATCGCTCGCTGACAACCCTGAGTGACGGAAGGACGAAACGGTGGCTGGCGAACAGCAGGCAGCAGTGCCCGCCGAGGCGCGGGAGCGGCACGCCCGGCTCGCTGAGCAGGTCGAGGAGCACCGCTTCCGGTACTACGTGAAGGACGCCCCCGTCATCAGCGACGCGGAGTTCGACCAGCTGCTGCGGTCGCTGGAGGAGCTGGAGGAGCAGTACCCGGAGCTGCGTACCCCCGACTCGCCCACCCAGAAGGTCGCCGGGTACTACCAAACCGAATTCACGGCGGTCGAGCACCGCGAGCGGATGCTGAGCCTGGACAACGCCTTCGCCGAGGAGGAGCTGACCGCCTGGGCGGACCGTATCGCCAGGGAGCTCGGCTCGACGCCGTACCACTTCCTGTGCGAGCTGAAGGTCGACGGGCTCGCGGTGAACCTGACGTACGAGCACGGGCGGCTCACCCGCGCCGCGACCCGCGGCGATGGCCGGACCGGCGAGGACATCACGCCCAACGTCCGTACGATCGCCGAGATCCCGGACCGGCTGAAGGGGGACCGGGTCCCGGACCTGGTGGAGGTCCGCGGCGAGGTCTACTTCCCGATGGAGCGGTTCGAGGAGCTGAACGCGCGGCTGGTGGAGGCGGGCAAGCCGCCGTTCGCCAACCCGCGCAACGCGGCGGCCGGTTCGCTGCGCCAGAAGGATCCCCGGGTCACCGCCTCCCGCCCGCTGCACATGGTGGTGCACGGCATCGGTGCTCGCGAAGGCTTCACCATCGACCGCCTGTCGCAGGCCTATGAGCTGCTGGGCGCGTGGGGCCTGCCCGTCGCCAAGCACTGCACCGTGGTCGACTCCCTGGAGGGGGTGCGTGAGTTCATCGCCTACTACGGCGAGAACCGCCACTCCGTGGAGCACGAGATCGACGGCGTCGTCGTCAAGATCGACGAGATCCCGCTGCAGGGCCGGCTGGGCTCCACCTCCCGGGCCCCGCGCTGGGCGATCGCGTGGAAGTACGCGCCCGAGGAGGTCAATACCAAGCTGGTGGACATCCGGGTGAGCGTCGGCCGTACGGGACGGGCGACACCGTACGCCGTGGTGGAGCCGGTCAAGGTGGCCGGATCCGAGGTCGAGTTCGCGACCCTGCACAACCAGGACGTGGTCAAGGCCAAGGGCGTGCTCATCGGAGACACCGTCGTGCTGCGCAAGGCGGGTGATGTGATCCCGGAGATCCTCGGTCCGGTCGTCGACCTGCGGGACGGCACCGAGCGCGAGTTCGTGATGCCGGCCGAGTGCCCGGACTGCGGCAGCCCGCTGCAGCCCATGAAGGAGGGCGACGTCGATCTGCGCTGCCCCAACTCCCGGTACTGCCCGGCCCAGTTGCGTGAGCGGATCTACTACCTTGCAGGCCGCAAGTGCCTGGACATCGAGAACTTCGGCTATGTGGCGGCCGCCGCGCTCACCCAGCCGCTGGAGCCGTCCGAGCCGCCGCTGAAGGACGAGGGTGATCTGTTCGACCTGACGGTGGAGCAGCTGCTGCCCATCAAGTCCTACGTCCTCGACCCGGACAGCGGCCTGCCCAAGCGGGACCCGAAGACGGGCAAGGAGAAGGTCGTCACCTTCTTCGCCAACCAGAAGGGCGAGCCGAAGAAGAACACCCTCGCCATGCTGGACAACATCGCGGCGGCCAAGCAGCGGCCGCTCGCCCGGATCATCGCCGGCCTGTCGATCCGGCACGTGGGACCGGTCGCGGCAGAGGCGCTGGCCCGCGAGTTCCGCTCACTGGACCGGATCCAGGCCGCCTCCGAGGAGGAGCTGGCAGCCGTGGAGGGCGTCGGCCCGACGATCGCCGCCTCGCTCAAGCAGTGGTTCGAGGAGGACTGGCACCGCGAGATCATCGAGAAGTGGCGGCGCGCCGGGGTGCGGATGGAGGAGGCCGGCGGCGAGGAGCAGGGGCCCCGGCCGCTGGAGGGGCTCACCGTCGTCGTCACCGGCACGCTGCAGTCGCACACCAGAGATGGCGCAAAAGAGGCGCTGCAGAGCCGCGGAGCGAAGGTAACCGGTTCCGTTTCGAAGAAGACTGACTTTGTTGTCGTAGGTGACAACCCTGGATCGAAGTACGACAAGGCAGTCCAGTTGAAGGTGCCGGTGCTCGACGAAGACGGCTTCGCGGTGCTGCTCGAGCATGGGGCGGACGCCGCGCGGGAAGCTGCCGCCGTGTCACCCGAATAGCCGTCAGCTCCCACTCGATCGGCGCATATCAGACGGTTGCGGATGCCCAGGTCGCATTCGGGCAACCGCTGCGGATCGCTGCCCCTAGCAGCCTTTTGCGGCCTACTGTTGAGAGCGTGCGCCTGCCGTGCACGGCCGCGTGGTGGGAACTCGGACGTGGTGGCATCGGATCAGGCCATCGCGACATGGCGTGGGCACCGCCGGCTGTGAGAGGGACGGGCATGAAACCGACCGAGAGCGCCGATCCGGCGTCACGGCTGCGCTGGTTCACGGGCTTTGTCTCCCACGAGGTACGGAGACGGCCCGCCGGACCGAAGCGGAACTCCGCCCTGCCGATCGCCGCTGTCGCCGTCGCCGGACTTGCCCTGGCCACCGGCGCCTTCCAGATCGTCAGCGACGGCCGCGCGTTCTTTCCGAACGCCACCACGGGATGGTCGCTGGCCATCCTCACCGGCATGATCGTGGGCCATCTGGTCGCGCTCGGCCGTGACCGCTGGTGGGGCGGCCCCGGGTCCGGGGCCGCCCTCACCCTGGCCGTGCTGCTGCTCTACGGCTGGGTGCCCGCCGCGCTGGTCAGCCTCGCCGTGGTGGTGCTCGTGGGCGCCGCCCGGCGGAACCGCTGGTGGCGGGGGGTGCTGCACGGGGCGGTGGACATCCCCGGAATCGGCGCGGCGGCGCTCGTCCTCGCGGCGTTCGGCACCGTACCGTCCATCGAACACCCCTGGCGGCCCGGGACCTGGGACCTCTTCGTACTGCCCGAGGTCCTGCTCGCCGCCTTAGGGTATCTCGGGGTCACCCGCGCCCTGCTGTGGTTCCTGGTGGCCCCGCGCACCGGCCGGCTGCCGACCATCGCCCGAACGGCCCTGGCCCGGCAGGCCCTTGTAGCGGTTGCGCTGCTCGGGATCGCGCCGCTCATCTGCGCGGTGGCCGCGTACATGCCCGTACTGCTCCCGCTGTTCGCGGTGCCGCTGATCGCCCTCGACTCCACCCTGTGGATCGCCCGTGCGCGGGCCGAGGAGCAGCTGCGCGACCCGCTGACCGGTCTGCCGAACCGTCAGTGGCTGCTCGAACGCACCTGGACCGCGCTGGACGAGGCGGAGCGGATCGGGGCGCGCTCGGCTCTGCTGTTGATCGATCTCGACCGGTTCCGCTCGGTCAATGACACGCTCGGGCATCTGGCGGGCGACCGGCTGCTGCTCCAGATCGCCGAGCGGCTGCGGGTCGCGCTGCCGCGCGGCGCCGAGGCCGCGCGGCTCGGCGGCGACGAGTTCGCCGTCCTGCTGCCCGTGGCCGACTCCACGACCAGTGCGCAGCGCGTGGCCCGGCAGCTGGTCGCGGCGCTCGGCTCGCCGCTCGACCTCGACGGCCTCACCCTCGTCCTGGAAGCCAGCGCCGGCCTCGCGGTCTTCCCCGACCACGCGGTGGACGCGGAGGGGCTGCTGCGGCGTGCGGACGTGGCGATGTACCAGGCCAAGCGGGACCGCAGCGGTGTCGAGGTGTACGAGGCCAGGCGGGACGGCAACACTCCTGACCGGCTGGGCCTGCTCGCCGATCTGCGGCGCGCGCTGGACGCGGGTGAGGTCGAGCTGCACTACCAGCCGAAGGTCGGCTTCGACGGCCGCGTCGCCGGGCTGGAGGCGCTCGTACGGTGGGTGCACCCGGAGCGGGGGCGGGTGAGCCCCGATGAGTTCATCGCCATCGCCGAATCGTCCGGACTGATGCCGCAGCTGACCGAGTACGTGCTGGAGGCCGCGCTCAGTCAAGTCGCCCGCTGGCGGGCGGCGGGCCTGGAGGTCCCGGTCGCGGTGAACGTCTCGCCGCGTGATGTGCACACCCCCGGGTTCGCGGGGGCGGTCGCCGCCCGGCTGGCCCGGCACGGGGTCCCGCCCGGGGCGCTGCAGCTGGAGATAACGGAACACGTGCTGCTGGAGGACCCGCAGCGCGCCGCGGACACCATGGCCGGGCTGACGGGCCACGGGGTGAAGATGTCGCTCGACGACTTCGGTACGGGCTACTCGTCGCTGGTGCATCTGCGGCGGCTGCCGGTGAGCGAACTCAAGATCGACCGGTCGTTCGTGGCCCGGCTCGCGGTCGACGCGGTGGATGCGGAGATCGTCCGCTGCACGGTGGACCTGGCGCACTCGCTGGGGCTGCTGGTCGTCGCGGAGGGCGTCGAGGACGACGAGACCTGGGAGCGGCTGCGGGACCTGGGCTGCGACGCGGTGCAGGGGTGGCTCGTCGCGGCGGCGATGCCGCCGGAGGAGACGATGGCGTGGCTGCAGCTGCGGGGGAAGCACGGCTGGCACCGCGAGCCGCGGGCGAACCCGGATCCCGCCGCGATCAAGAAGGCCGACAGCCCTTCCGGCCAACCGGTGAACTAGTGCCGCGTCAGCCAGGGTTTGCCCGGTAGCGAGGTGACCTGGTGCGGTCAGCTGCAAGGCGCCGGATCGGCCTCGTGGTGGGCCTACTCGGTCGATCGGGCAACGCAGCAGATGGCCGTGCCAGGGCGGCGAGCGGGGCAAACCCTGGCTGACGCGGCACTGGCCACAAGGCCGGCGCACGCGGTCCTGCCCCGCCACAGAGGGGCTGCCCGTACATCCTTTTCGGCTGCCCGCCCGCTCCGCGTTTGGGGGCGGGCGGGAGAAGTGCCCCGGCCCGAGCGCCGAAAGCGGGCATCCGGGCCGAGCCCGGTGGTCGCTTCCACGCGGGCGCGCCGCTGCGCAGAATGGCTGCTCGCTCTGCCGCCCCTTGGGGCCGGGCAGGCGGGAAAAGTGCCCGGCGCGGAGCGCTGGGCAGGGGGGCAGCGGGCCGAGCCCGGTGGCCACGTATTCCACAGCGGGGAGGCGTTTTCGCGGGGAACGAGCCGCGAGCCATAGGATTGGGCCCGAAACCTACACACTCACCCTTGAGGATCGCTGCATGCCTGGCATCACGCGCGAGGAGGTCGCCCACCTCGCTCGGCTGTCACGAATGGAGCTGACCGACGAAGAGCTCGACCACTTCGCCGAACAGCTCGACGTGATCATCGGCGCGGTCGCCCGCGTTTCCGATGTGGCCGACGAGGACGTCCCCCCGACCTCCCACCCGCTGCCGCTGACCAACATCATGCGGGCGGACGAGGTCCGTCCGTCTCTGACCCCCGAGCAGGCCCTGTCCGGGGCCCCGGCGCAGGAGCAGCAGCGTTTCAAGGTGCCGCAGATCCTGGGGGAGGAGTGAACCGCATGGCCGATCTGATCAAGCTCACCGCCGCTGAGCTCGCGGCGAAGATCGCCTCCGGCGAGGTCACGGCCGTAGAGGTCGCCGAGGCCCACCTGGCCCGTATCGAGGCCGTCGACGAGAAGGTTCGCGCCTTCCTCCACATCGACCGGGAGGGCGCCCTCGCGCAGGCCCGCGCCGTCGACGCCAAGCGTGAGCGCGGCGAGAAGCTGGGCCCGCTCGCGGGTGTGCCGCTCGCGCTCAAGGACGTCTTCACCACCGAGGGCGTCCCGACCACCTGCGGTTCGAAGATCCTCGAGGGCTGGATCCCGCCGTACGACGCCACGCTCACCAAGAAGCTGAAGGCAGCGGACGTCGTCGTTCTCGGCAAGACCAACATGGACGAGTTCGCCATGGGGTCCTCCACCGAGAACAGCGCCTACGGCCCCACCGGCAACCCCTGGGACCTCACCCGTATCCCCGGCGGCTCCGGCGGCGGCTCCGCCGCGGCGCTCGCCTCCTTCGAAGCACCGCTGGCCATCGGCACCGACACCGGCGGCTCGATCCGCCAGCCGGGCGCGGTCACCGGCACCGTCGGCGTCAAGCCGACCTACGGCGGCGTCTCCCGCTTCGGCCTGGTCGCCTTCTCCTCCTCCCTCGACCAGGGCGGGCCCTGCGCCCGTACGGTCCTGGACGCCGCGCTGCTCCACGAGATCATCGCCGGGCACGACCCGCTCGACTCGACCTCCATCGACGCCCCGGTCCCGCCGGTCGTCGAGGCCGCCCGCAACGGCAACGTCAAGGGCATGCGTATCGGCGTGGTCAAGGAGTTCGCCGGCGAGGGCTACCAGGCCGGCGTCATGCAGCGCTTCAACGAGTCCGTGGAGCTGCTGCGCGAGCTGGGTGCCGAGGTCGTCGAGATCTCCTGCCCCTCCTTCGACCGGGCGCTGGCCGCGTACTACCTGATCGCCCCGTCCGAGTGCTCCTCGAACCTCGCCCGCTTCGACGGCCTGCGCTACGGCCTGCGGGTCGGTGACGACGGCACGCGCTCGGCGGAGGAGGTCACGGCCAAGACCCGGGCGGCCGGCTTCGGCCCCGAGGTCAAGCGCCGCATCATGCTCGGCACCTACGCGCTCAGCTCCGGCTACTACGACGCCTACTACGGCTCCGCGCAGAAGGTCCGTACGCTGATCAAGCGCGACTTCGAGAAGGCCTTCGAGCAGGTCGACGTGCTGGTCTCGCCGACCACCCCGACCACCGCCTTCCCGATCGGCGAGCGTGTCGACGACCCGATGGCGATGTACCTCGCCGACCTGTGCACCATCCCGTCCAACCTGGCCGGCAACGCCGCGATGTCGCTGCCCGTCGGCCTGGCTCCGGAGGACGGGCTCCCGGTGGGGCTGCAGATCATCGCCCCCGCCTTGGCCGATGACCGGCTCTACCGGGTGGGCGCAGCGGTCGAGGCCGCCCTCACCGCCCGCTGGGGTCACCCGCTGCTGGAGGAGGCGCCGGCACTGTGAGCGTCGCACGCGAGGCCGCCGGGCCGCACCCGGCCGCGAAACCCGCACCTCTGCGCCGAGCGGGCGGAGAAGCAAACGAGGAGGCGCAGTGAGCACGCTGAAGAAGGCGAAGAACTTCAAGAAGTCCAAGCCCGGCACATACCTGTCGATCGGGACCACGCTCTTCGGCGCGCTCGGCGTGATGAAGCAGGCGAAGAAGGCCCGTCTCGAGGGCGACAAGCTGATGCTCCTGGATGCGGTGGTGTCCGCCGCCGCCATCGCCACCGGCGTCGCCCTGCTCGTACGCGAACTCCGCCGTATCGGCGACGACGATGTCCTGGCGGACTGAGAGGTAGTTTTCCGTGACCGTCACTGAACTGGTGTCGTACGAGGACGCGCTGGCGGCCTACGAGCCCGTGATGGGCCTCGAGGTCCATGTCGAACTCGGCACCGAGACCAAGATGTTCTGCGGGTGCTCCACCGCCCTGGGTGCCGAGCCCAACTCGCACACCTGCCCCACCTGCCTCGGCCTGCCGGGCTCGCTTCCGGTCGTCAACGAGACCGGCGTCGAATCCGCCATCCGGATCGGCCTTGCCCTCAACTGCGAGATCGCGGAGTGGTGCCGCTTCGCCCGGAAGAACTACTTCTATCCGGACATGCCGAAGAACTTCCAGATCTCCCAGTACGACGAGCCGATCGCGTACAACGGCTATCTGGACGTCGAGGTCGACGGCGAGACCTTCCGGGTCGAGATCGAGCGCGCCCACATGGAGGAGGACACCGGCAAGTCGACCCACGTGGGTGGTGCGACCGGCCGTATCCACGGCGCCACGCACTCCCTCCTCGACTACAACCGGGCCGGCATCCCGCTGATCGAGATCGTCACCAAGCCGATCGTCGGCGCCGGCGCGAAGGCTCCCGAGGTCGCCCGGGCGTACGTCGCCGAGCTGCGCGAACTCATCAGGGCGCTGGGCGTCTCCGAGGCCCGGATGGAGCTGGGCCAGATGCGCTGCGACGTGAACCTGTCGCTGCGGCCCATCGGCGAGTCGACGTTCGGCACCCGCTCCGAGACCAAGAACGTCAACTCGCTCCGCTCCGTTGAGCGCGCGACCCGCTTCGAGATCATGCGGCACGCCGCCGTACTGAACGCGGGCGGCAAGGTCATCCAGGAGACCCGGCACTTCCACGAGGACGCCGGAACCACGACCTCCGGCCGTGTGAAGGAGGAAGCCGAGGACTACCGCTACTTCCCCGAGCCGGACCTGGTGCCGGTCGCTCCCCCTCGCGAGTGGGTCGAGGAACTGCGGACCACGCTGCCGGAGCTGCCGCGCGAGCGCCGCATCCGGCTGCGCGAGGAGTGGGGCATCTCCCAGCACGAGATGCAGTCCGTCCTCAACGCCGGTGCGATCGACCCGATCGTCGCCACGATCCGGGAGGGCGCCCCGGCCGACCAGGCCCGTAAGTGGTGGATGGGTGAACTGGCCCGCCGTGCCAACGAGGACGGCGTCGAGCTCTCCGAACTGCCGATCACCCCGGCCCAGGTCGCGCGCGTCTCTGCCCTGGTCAAGGAGGGCACGCTCAACGACAAGCTGGCCCGCCAGGTGATCGAAGGCGTGCTCGCGGGCGAGGGCGACCCGGACACGGTCGTCGAGAAGCGCGGCCTGAAGGTCGTCTCGGACGAGGGCGCGCTCGGCGCGGCCGTCGACGAGGCCATCGCGGCCAACGCGGCGATCGCCGACAAGATCCGCGGCGGCAAGGTGCAGGCGGCGGGCGCGCTGGTCGGCGCGGTCATGAAGGCCACCCGCGGCCAGGCGGACGCGGCACGGGTGCGCGAGCTGATCCTGGAGAAGCTGGGCGTCGAGGGCTGAGCGCCTCGCATGCATGACGTTCCCCGCCCACCTGCCCCGCTGCGGGGCGGGTGGGCGGGGAAAGTGCTCAGAGCAGCACCGGTGACAGCTCTGCTGTCATGTCCGGATCGAACGGGAACAGCGGGCGCTGCAGGCGGCGATGGCCGAGCCCGAGCAAGCTCTGGTCCACCGCGCCCGGCGTGAGGGCGAGCAGCCAGTCCGCGGCCACCTCGTACAGCTCCGGCTCCAGGCACCCCGTTTTGACGACGACCAGGTCGTACGTCCGTGGGTCCAGTTCCCCGAAGTCCGCGAGCGTGCGGAACGGCTTGCGGCGGCTGGTCAGCACCACCGTGACCCCGCCGCTGCGCACTGCCGCCAGAGCGCCGCCGACCGCGTCGTCCCGGTGCAGTGCCACGACCTCCCCGCTCAGCACGTACGCATCCGCGTAGGAGCCCGTGCCCCCGCTGATCGCGCCGCCCACGTGCAGCGTCACCAGGCCGCCGATGCCCGCGGCGAGGCACGCGAGGACGGAGCGCGGGTCGGCGATCCCCGCGTGCAAAGCGGTCACCCGCCCGGCCCACAGCTCCTCGTTGGCCAGCAGCCTGCGCAGCATGTACGGCAGGTCGCCGGTCCCGCCCGCGGCCGGGTTGTCACCGGTGTCGCTGACAAAGAACGGGCGGGCATCGGACGCCACGGCTTGGGCGATGCACGTGTCGGCGCCGCAGGCCGGTGCGGGGAGGGTGAAGTCCCGGCGGGCATCCCAGTACTCGCGCGCCAGTGAGCGGGTCTGCTCGACGGCGAGCACCGGATCGTCGGCGGTGACGACGACCGCCGCCCTGCAGCGCGGCTCGTCCCCCCAGGCGTAGCCGACCCAGACCGCCGCATCCACCACCGCGTCCATCGCCTCGATGGAGGACAGCCGCCCGAACAGCGACCGGGCCGGCTCCCAGCGGGTGTCGGCCTTCTCTCCCGGCAGCAGCATGGGCACCTGCACCCAGGCCACATGCGGCCGGGCCTTGCCGGCGACGAGCCGTTCCACCAGCTTGCGGGCGGCGCGTTCGCGCGTGTGCACGGCGTCCTGGTGTGGGGAGAGGCGGTGGGCGGTGATCAGGTCGAGGTCGCGGACGAAGGGCTCGGAGAGGTGGCCGTGCGTATCCATCGCGACGGAAATGAGGGCCTGTTGGCCGATGGCCTCCCGTGCGGCGCCGGTGAGATCGCCGTCGGCGTCCTCCATGTCGACCACGCTCATCGCTCCGTGGATGTCGTGGACCAGGCCGTCGAGGGGCGCGGCCTCCCGGATGCGTTCGACGAGTTCGGTCTTGATGCGCCGGTAGGTATCCGGGTCGACCGGGCCGCCGGGGAGGGCTTCGGCGTGAACGAGCGGCACCCACTCGGCGAGGGTGCTCAGGTCGCTGTCCGGCCGGGTCCAGGAGTAGCGCTCCAGCAGTGCGCGGCCGCGCTTGATCTGGAAGTCGTCGTACGTCGAGCGGTGCGGGGAGAAGGCGCTCGACGCGGTCGCCATACCGCCGATGCCGATCCGGAGCCTGCGGGTGGGGGTGGGGGCGGCGGTCGGTTCTGCGGAGGATGACATGCTGGCTCGCTTTCTTCACGTCCCGCCGACTCACGGCTGAGAATAGCGGCCGGTTCCGGACGATTCATGGTGATCTGTCGCGTCGCGCGGCGGGGGCACCCGGATCTTCCGGGGGCGCCGGGACGTTTCCCGCCACGTCGTCCACCGGCCTTCCCACGTCAATCTGCCCTGGCTAGCGTCCCGCCGTCAGCAGCTCAATGGGGAGGCTTTCTTGACGACGGACATCTCACGGCGGCGACTGCTCGCCCTCGGAGCGGGCACGGTCGGTGCGACGGCCGCCGGATCGCTGCTGCCCCCTTCGCTGCAGGCGGCGCTCGCGGCCGGGCCTCCCACCGGTGGTCTGGAAGCGATCAGGCATGTGGTGATCCTGATGCAGGAGAACCGTTCCTTCGACCACTACTTCGGCACCCTCCGGGGTGTGCGCGGCTTCAGCGACCGCAACGCGATCGAGCTCCCCGGCGGCAAACCGGTCTTCGCTCAGCCCGGCCCGCGCGGCAGCACCGTCCTGCCCTTCCCCATCTGGGACGCGGCCGCGGCGCAGAAGAAGGACCTGCAGTACATCAGCGCCCTGGACCACAGCTGGAACGGCGGAGGCTCCGCCTGGCACGGCGGCTGGATGGACAACTGGGTCTCGGCGAAGACCGCGGCCACCATGGCGTACTACGACCGCCGCGACCTGCCGCTGCACTATGAGCTCGCGGACACCTTCACCATCTGCGACGCCTACCACTCCTCCATCCACACCTCCACCAGCCCCAACCGGAACCATCTGTGGAGCGGCTGGACCGGTTACGAGGCCGGCGGCAAGCGGGCCGTCGGCAATGACGCCTACGACGAGGGCACCCACCCCGGCTACCCCTGGACCACCTACGCCGAGCGGCTGGAGAAGGCCGGGCGGACCTGGAAGACGTACCAGGAGTGGGAGAACTTCACCGACAACAACCTGGAGTTCTTCACCGCCTTCAAGAAGATCGCGCGCAAGGCGCTCGCCAGGGCGGGCGACTTCACATACATGGAGGCCTTCTACGCCACGGTGCGCGACCAGGCCACCTCCGAGGACGAGCGCAAGCGGCTGCTCGCCCTGCTCGACGAGGGCGTGGCCACCCTCACCCCCGCTGAGCGCGGCCTCTTCGAGCGGGCGCTGCGCCGAGAGCCGACCGGCAGCCTCGCCGACACCTTCCGCAAGGACGTCGCCGCCGGCAAGCTGCCCGAGGTCTCGTACCTGGTGCCGTCGGCCGTCGACTCCGAGCACCCCGGCTCCTCGTCGCCGATCGCCGGCGCGACCATCGTCTACAAGGTCCTCGACGCCCTCGCCTCACACCCCGAGGTGTGGCGGCACACCGCTGTCCTGATCACCTACGACGAGAACGACGGGTTCTTCGACCATGTCCCGCCGCCCGTTCCGCCGGCGGGGAACGAGGACGAGACCTGGAACGGCCTTCCCACCGGTCTCGGCATCCGCGTGCCGATGCTCGTCGTCTCCCCGTGGAGCGTCGGCGGCTACGTCTGCTCCGAGGTCTTCGACCACACCTCCGTGATCCGCTTCCTGGAGCGGTGGACGGGCATCGAGGAGCCCAACATCACCCCGTGGCGCCGTACGGTGACCGGCGATCTCACCTCGGCCTTCGACTTCCGGCGCCGCCGGCCGCAGCCGGCGGTCGACCAGCCTGGCTCGATCCCGCCGTTCACCGGCCGTTGGCGGCCCGAGCCGCCCGCCGACCAGAAGATGCCCGTGCAGGAGCCGGGCGTCCGGCCCGCGCGCCCGCTGCCGTACCAGCCGGACGCTCACGGCCGGCTCGACGGCAAGACCTTCAGGCTGTCCCTGGCCAACACCGGACGCTCCAGCGCCCACTTCGCGCTCTACCCGTACGCGTCCGAGTTCGCGACCCCGCAGCACAAGGACGTCAAGGGGGCCGCGGACTGGGACGTGCCCGTGCCGGGGGAGAGGTACCGCTTCACCGTGACCGGGCCGAACGGCTTCCGCCGGGAGTTCGCCGGGACGGCGGCCGCCGGGCCCGAGGTGGCCTCCCGTATCGACGCGCAAGAGCGTGACGTCCACCTCACGCTCATCAACCGCGGCACGCGCCCGGTCACCTTCAGCGTGCGCCCGCTCGGCTACGTGGACGAGGCGGACCTCGACAACTGGACGCGCGAGGTCGTGGTGAAGCCGGGGCGCAGCCGTACGATCGTCCACTCGGCTGCCGACGCCCACGGTTGGTACGACCTGGCCGTCGCCGTCACCGAGGATGACAGCTTTCACCGGCGTCTCATGGGGCACATCGAGAACGGCTACGAGAGCATCAGCGGCTGACCGCTGAGACGTCCCATGGGGCGGCCCCCGCACGCGTGGGGCCGCCCCGCCGCAGTTGCCCGCGTCTGGTGTGAGTAACCCCACGAACCGGTCAAAAGATCACTTTCGGCTGTAACAGTAGGCTGTGTACGTCTTGCGCCTTTCAGGGGCGGTTCCTCTGAAAGATCCACGGTACGCAGCAGGCAGGGAGCAGAGATCTTGGTCGCACTCGCCAGGTGGTGCTTTCGGCACCGCCTCGTCGTGATCGTGCTCTGGCTCGCCGCCTTCGCCGGCGTCGCCACCACCGCCGGCATCGCAGGATCCTCGTACTCCAACGACTACAAGGTGCCCGGGACCGAGTCGGGCCGGGCCGGGCAGCTCATACGGAAGGCCTTCCCCGGACAGGACGGCGACCGCGGCACCATCGTCTGGCACACGGAACGGGGAACGGTCCGCGCCACTGGCGTCGAGGACCGGATGACCACGGCGCTCCACAAGATCGCGGACATGCCGGGCGTCGCCACCGTCACCAGCCCGTACGGCACGCAGGGACCCGGCCAGATCAGCCGGGACGGCCACACCGCGTACGCCACCGTCACCTTCGACAAGCCCAGCAACGACCTCGCCCGGGGCCAGGTGCAGCGGGTGATCGACACCGCGAAAGCCGCCGAGACCGGCGATCTCCAGGTCGAGCTGGGCGGAGCGGGCATCGGGCTCACCCAGAAGACCGAAGCGCACACCAGTGAGGTCGTCGGCATCCTCGCCGCGGCGGTGGTGCTCCTCCTCGCCTTCGGCTCGCTTGCGGCGATGCTGCTGCCCATCGCCACCGCCCTCGTCAGCGTCGGCACCGGCTATCTGGGCATCGGGCTGCTCGGGCACGCGATGACAGTGGCCGACTTCGCACCCATGCTGGGCATGCTCATCGGCTTGGGCGTGGGCATCGACTACGCGCTGTTCATCATCACCCGGCACCGCAGAGGGCTGCGGCGGGGGCTGCCGGTGGCCGAGGCGGCGCAGCGCGCGGTGGCCACCTCGGGACGAGCGGTCGTCTTCGCGGGAGTCACCGTCTGCATAGCGCTGCTCGGCATGTTCTTCCTGCGGCTGGACTTCCTGAACGGCGTCGCCGTGGCGGCCTCCCTCACCGTCGTCCTCACCGTGGCTGCCTCGGTCACTTTGCTACCGGCCCTGCTGGGCGTCATCGGGATGCGGGCGCTGAGCCGCCGAGAGCGTCGTCGTCTGGCTGGGCACGGGGGGCAGCCCGAGCTGCCCACCGGCTTGGCCGCCCGCTGGGCGGCCTTCGTCGAGCGGCATCCGAAGCTGCTCGGCAGCCTCGCGGCCGTCGTGATGGTCGTGCTGGCACTGCCGACCTTCTCGCTCCATCTGGGCACCTCGGATCAGGGCAATGACCGGGTCGGGACCACGACCCGGCAGGCATACGACATGCTCTCCGAGGGCTTCGGCCCCGGCTTTAACGGGCCGCTGACGCTGGTGTCCCGTATCGACGGCGCCGCCGACCGGGTCGCGTTCGACAAGCTGCCCGCGACCTTGCGGGAGACCCCGGGCGTCGCTCAGGTGTCCTCAGCCGTGGTCGACGCCGGCGGCGGCACCGGCATGATCACGGTGGTGCCGCAGACCGCTCCCCAGTCGAAGGCCACGTCCGACCTGGTCAAGCACCTGCGCGGCGAGGTGCTGCCCAAGGCCGAGAAGGGCACCTCGCTGGACACCGCTGTGGGTGGGGTCACGGCCGCTTACGACGACTTCGCCTCGCTGATCATCGACAAGCTGCCGTTGTTCGTGGGCATGGTCGTCGCGCTGGGCTGCCTCCTGCTGTTGCTCGCGTTCCGCAGCATCGGCATCCCGCTCAAGGCGGCGCTGATGAACATCGCCGCCGTGGCCTCGTCCTTCGGCATCGTCGTCGCCATCTTCCAGTGGGGATGGGGCAGCGAGCTGCTGGGGCTGGGCAAGGCGGGACCGATCGAGCCCTTCCTGCCGGTGATCATGGTCTCGGTGCTCTTCGGACTGTCCATGGATTACCAGGTCTTCCTGGTCAGCCGCATGTACGAGGAGTGGCAGCAGACCCGGGACAACCGGCGCGCGGTCCGCGTCGGCCTGGCCGAGACCAGCCGAGTGATCAACTCCGCGGCCATCATCATGATCTCTGTCTTCTCGGCGTTCGTTCTCAGCGGTGACCGGATCATCGCGATGTTCGGCATCGGGCTGGCGGCGGCCGTCGCGCTGGACGCGTTCGTCCTGCGGACGCTGCTGGTCCCCGCGCTGATGCACATGCTGGGGCACGCGAACTGGTGGCTGCCACGCTGGGTCGACCGGCTGCTGCCGAGGTTCAGCATCGAGCCGCCCGAGGCGCGGCCGGTGGCGACCGTGCCGGGCCAGCGCCAAGGCGACCAGGCCGACACCACCGGCGACACGCTGTCGCGCTCTTGAGGACGTAGGCACCCGCGCTGGTGCGCGGGCTGGTTCTCAGAATCGGCCGTCCGTTGTCGTACGGGCTTCTCCCTGTAGGTTTGCGGTCCGCGCTCGTGCGGGCATGTCCGCGTACGGGCGCAGTGCGGTCTCGTGGCGACGCAGGCAGCCGAGGTCACAGCCGGCGGCTGGAAGCGCCGGTCCATCGGTGGTTAGCGACATAAGGACCTGAGGTGACCTCAGGCAGCCCGCGGCCGGCTGCCTCAGGGTGCTGGGGCCGTCCGGAGGCCGCCCGGACTGGTGGACCCAAGGCCCACGGACCCGCAATCTCGGGCCGGGGCGGAGCGGCCGCCCTGGCTCACCGGATGCGACTCTTCGCCGAACCGGAGCCGGCCGGCTGCCCCGGCGCCCCAGCGCCACGTAACGCTCAACTCACCGACTGCGGGACCGAACCGACGTCAGGTGACCTTCAGCTGCAGGATCCGGTCGTCCCCCTTCACCGGAGTGCCCCGGGTGTCGGTCTCGTTCGTGACCAGCCAGAGCCTGTCCGCACCGTCGGCGACCACCGTGCGCAACCGCCCGAACTTCCCCTGCAGAAAGGCCTGTGGTTTCGCCGCCAGCTGGGTGCCCTTCAGCGGGATCCGCCACAGCCGCTCGCCCCGCAGGGCCGCCATCCAGATGGAGCCCTGGGAGTAGGCGATCCCGCTGGGTGAGGCCTCGGCGGGCCTCCACTGAAAGACCGGGTCGACGAACTGCGGCCTGCCCGCTTTGCCCTCCACAACGGGCCAGCCGTAGTTCTTCCCCGGCTGGATCACATTGAGCTCATCCCAGGTGTGCAGCCCGAACTCCGACGCCCACAGCCGCTTGTCGGCATCCCACGCCAGCCCCTGCACATTGCGGTGGCCGTACGAATAGACCACCGAGTCGGCCTCGGGATTGCCGTGCACGGGCTCGCCCTCCGGCGTCATCCGCAAGATCTTGCCGCCCAACGACTTCTTGTCCTGGGCGAGCTCGGAGTCACCTCCCTCACCCGTCGCGGCGTAGAGCATCCTGTCCGGACCGAAGGCGATCCGCCCGCCATCGTGGATCGTGCCCTTGGGGATGCCCTTGAGGATGGTGTCAGGCGCCCCCAGCTGGTCGCCCGGCGGCCGCTTCTCGTCGTAGATCATCCGGGCGATGCGGTTGTCGGATTCGGTGGTGAAGTAGGCGTACACCAAGTGGTCGGTGCCGAACGTCGGCGCCACGGCGATGCCCAGCAGTCCGCCCTCGCCGCCTGGGGAGACCCCCGGCACCGACCCCACCACGGTCTTCTTCCCGCTGTCGGGGGCGATCCGGAAGATCTTCCCGGTATCTCGGGAGGACACCAGCAGATCGCCGTCGGGCAGCGGCGCCAGCCCCCAGGGCGAAGGCAGGTTCTCCGCGACCGTGCGAACCACCCGTACGGAGCCCTTTGCCGGAGGGGCTGACGGCGAGGGCCCGTCGACGGCCGGCGACTGGCGGGACGCATGCGGGGATGTTTCGGTACGATCCCCGGCGCGGTCCTGCCCGCCACCTGAGGAGCATCCCGCCAGCAGCAGAAGCACGTTGGCTGCCAGCAGGGCAGTCGCAGCAGTGACAGCAGGTCGTCGCACGATGGGCCATCCTCTCGGCGGTCAGAAGTGCATCACACTGCTTCATACACCGCGGGAGGCGCCGAGGTTCCCGATCAGTCCCATGAGCCGCGGGCCGGCGGCAGCGCCGCGATCTCCGCGAGGTCCGCACGCTCGAGCCGGAGCGCGGCGGCCCCCGCGTTCTCCACCGCCCAGCGCTCCTTCTTCGTACCCGGCACCGGCACCACATGCCGACCCTGCGCCAGCACCCACGCCAGCGCCACCTGCGCCTGCGTTGCCCCATGCCGCTCGGCGACCCGGCGCAGCCCCGCCACGATCGGCTGGTTCGCCGCCATCATCTCGGCCGTGAAGCGCGGGTGCCGGGCCCGCATGTCCTCAGGCTCGAAGCCCTGCCCCGGCGTCAGCGTCCCGGTGAGAAACCCGTTCCCCAGCGGCATCGCCGCCAGAAAACCGATTCCGCGCGACTCGCACCACGGCAGCAGCGCCTCCAGCGCCTGCGGCGCCCACACCGACAGCTCAGCGTGCACCGTGCTCACGGGGAACACCTGCTGAACCCGCGTCAGTTGGCGGATCGTCGCATCGTGCATCCTCGCCCCGGCGCGCCGCTGCACCGGTCTGTGCGCGGCCTCCGGTGCGGGCAGTCCCGGCGCCCCCACCCTTCTTCGGGAGCGCTGCGCGCCCTTGTGAAACGCGCACAGGCCCAGCGCCCGCACCTTGCCGGCCGTGACCAGCTCCGCCATCGCGCCCCAGGTCTCCTCCACCGGCACCTCCGGGTCCGGCCGGTGCAGCTGGAAGAGATCGATCACATCGGTCTGCAGCCGCCGCAGCGAGGCGTCGCACGCCCGCTTGACATAGCCGGGCCGGCCATTGGCCACGATGTGCTGCTCGCCCACCAGCAGCCCGCACTTGGTGGCGACGAAGGCGTCCGTACGCCGCTCCTTCAGGACCCGTCCCACCAGCAGCTCGTTGGTGAACGGGCCGTACATATCGGCGGTGTCGAGCAGCGTGGTGCCCTGGTCCAGAGCGGCGTGCACCGTGCGCAGCGAGCTCTCGCCGTTCTGCTGGGAGGCGGTGTATGCCCAGCTCATCGGCATGCACCCGAGGCCGATCGCGCCCACGGAGAGCGCCCCAGCGCCGATTGTCCTGCGCTCCACCTGGCCTTGCACCCCTCCCTCGTACCACCCACAAACTAACGTGAGCCGCGGAAACGCTTTCGCATAGCCTCCCGACATGACTGCTGACGTGTGGCTGCCGCTTCCACCCGACGAGATTGAGGGGCTCCCCGAGGGGTTCGACTACTTCCACTGGGAGGAGGCCCCGGAGTTCCCGGCTGACCCCGCGCGCTGTGTCTTCTACGGCGTCCCCTATATGAAGGGCCCCGAAGTCGCCGTCCGTCCGCTGCCGCGAATGGCGGCCGTACGCGTCGTCCAGACCCTGACCGCCGGCGTCGATCACGTCCTGCCCGTACTGCACGATCTCCCGCCCGGCGTACAGCTGTGCAACGCGCGTGGCGTGCACGAGGCGAGCACCGCCGAGTTGGCCGTGGCGCTCACCCTCGCCTCCCTGCGGGACATCCCGGGCTTCGTTCGTGCGCAGGACGCCGAGGAGTGGCGGCAGGACTTCTACCCGGCGCTCGCCGACAAGTCCGTGCTGATTGTGGGCTACGGAGCGATCGGGAGTGCCATCGAGGACCGGCTCGCCCCCTTCGAGTGCGGGCGGATCACGCGCGTCGCGCGCTCCGCCCGCACTACTACGCGCGGCCCGGTGCACCCGCTCACCGAGCTGCCCGCCATCCTGCCGGATGCCGATGTCGTGATCCTCTCCACCCCGCTCACCGACGCCACCCGGGGACTCGTCGGAGCCGACTTCCTGTCCCGGATGAAAAACGGAGCGCTGCTGGTCAACGTCGCCCGCGGAGCGGTCGTGGACACCAAGGCCCTCCTCGCGGAGCTGGATTCCGGCCGGCTGCGTGCCGCGCTGGATGTCACCGATCCCGAGCCGCTGCCTGCCGGACATCCGCTCTGGCACGCGCCCGGCGTGCTCATTACCCCGCACGTGGGCGGCCCGACATCTGCTTTCCTGCCTCGTGCCAAGCGGTTGCTGCGCGAGCAGTTGACCCGTTTCGCGGCCGGCGAGCCTCTCCGGTACGTGGTCGCCACCAGCGGCTGATCATCATTTGATCTCACGCTGCGAGTGTGTACGACTGCGCTGAGTGTTCACATCCTCGCTGCCGGTTACGCTCTGTAGATTGGGTATGTCGCTGAGTGACCAATCTGGTGTATCGTCCGACGGGGCTGCAATCCCGGACAGAACGGCGGGCGCAGCGTGGACCGGAACTCGAGGGGGGCGACGGGCGATGTATGGCCAATGGACCAACGACCCGACGCGACGCGGCTGCAGAGCACGACTGAAGTGCGTACGCACGCGGAGAACCAAACGCAGGAACGCCGCCCCCAGGGCGGTGCGATGAGCCCCCCGGGGGTCGAGGCCTCCCGCCGTGAGGTTCCCGTCGGCGGAGCGGGTTTGCTGCCCCACGTCCTTTTCGCCGTGGTCTGCGGCGGGTACGCCACCGGCGCGGCGTTCGGCTGGGGATCCCCGCGCATCGCCCTGATCATGGGCGACTTCGGACTCAGTGCCGCCGCACTGGCGGCCGCGGTCTCCTGCCTGTGCTACGCGCGCAGGAGCACGAGCCGCTTAGCACCCGCCTGGCTGCTGTTCGCCTTCTCCTCCGCGATGGCCGGACTGGGCAACGGGATCTGGGGCTGGCATGAAGTCGTCCTGCGGGAGCCCGTGCCCACGCCCTCGGCTGCCGACTACTGCTTCCTGCTCTTCGCCCCGCCGGCGATCGTCGGCCTGCTGGTTCTCGCCAAGCGCCCCGTCGACCGGACCGGCTGGGTCTGCCTGGCCCTGGACGCCTGGCTCATCGGCGGCTCGCTCCTCACGATTTCCTGGAGCCTCGCGCTCGCGCACACCGCCCACTGGGACGGCGGGAGCGTGTCCCGTACCGCGCTGGCCCTCGCCTACCCGCTGCTCGACATCGTGCTGGTCAGCATGGTCCTGGCGCTGCACTTCCGGCGGTCCACCGCCAACCGTGCCGCGATCAACACCGCCATCGCCGCGCTCGCCCTCACCGTGCTGTGCGACGCGCTGTTCACCTCGCCCCTGCTGCGCGAGCACTACCGCTCCGGACAACTCCTCGACGCCGGCTGGTTCGCGGGCTCGACACTCCTCGCGTACGCCCCATGGGTTTCCCGGCGCGACGGCTCCGAGTACGACCGCGGGCGCCGCATACACTCCAGCCGCCCCGCTTCCGGCTCGTTTGCTGCCCTCACCCCGTACCTCGCGGCCGCCGTCTGCACCCTGGGCATCCTCTACACGATCATCGACGGCAGACACGTCGACCGCGTCGTGGTCTTCACGGCCTGCACGGTGCTGCTCGCCCTGATCGTCCGGCAAGGCATCATGCTGCTCGACAACATCACCCTCGCGCAGGAACTGGCTCGGCAGGAGAACCACTTCCGCTCCCTGGTGCAGGGCTCGAGCGACGTCATCATGATCGCGGCGCCGACCGGGGTGCTGCGCTACGTCAGCCCCGCCGCGACCGGCGTCTACGGCATCGACGCCGAGAACCTCGTCGGCTCCGAACTCGCCTCCCTCATCCACCCCGAGGACCTGGGCGGGGTGCTGCACGAAGTACGGCGCTTTCTGGCGGCCTCCCCCGAGGAGGAACCCACCACCCGCATCGAGTGCCGTTTCCGCTCCGGCAACGACGGTGGCCCGCAGTGGCTCAATGTCGAGTCCACCATCAACCGCCACCACGGCGGTCTGATCTTCAACAGCCGGGATGTCACCGAGCGGGTCCGGCTGCAGGCCCAGTTGCGCCACAACGCCGAGCACGATCCGCTCACCGACCTGCCCAACCGCGCCCTGTTCACCGAACGGGTCCGGCAGGCGCTCAGCGGCCGCCGCACCACCGACCCCGGCACGGCCGTGCTCTTCATCGACCTCGACGGTTTCAAGGCGGTCAACGACTCCATCGGCCACCAGGCGGGTGACGAACTGCTGATCCAGGCCGCTCGCCGCCTCCGGGAATCCGTACGAGCGGGGGACACGGCCGCCCGGCTGGGCGGCGACGAGTTCGCCGCCCTCATCCTCGGCGACGGCTCCCGGGACCCCGCCGCCCGCGAGTGCCGCATTCTCGAGATCGCCGACCGGCTGCGCATCACCCTCTCCCGCCCCTACCACGTCTCCGGCACCGAGGTGCGGGTCGCGGCCAGCATCGGCGTCGCCTTCGCCGAGGGCGGCATCGGCCCCAGCGACCTGATGCGCAACGCCGACCTGGCCATGTACCGCGCCAAGGCCGCCGGCAAGGCCCGAGTCGAGCTGTACGCGCCGCAGATGCGGGCCGAGGTCGTGCACCGGACCGAGCTGGTCGGCCGGCTCCGGACCGCTTTGCAGGGCGGCGAATTCATCCTGCTGCACCAGCCCGTCGTGGCGCTGGACACCGGCCGGATCACCGCGGTCGCCGCGCAGGAGCGCTGGCGCTCCGCCCAGGGCATTCTCTTCACCCCCGCCGAGTTCCTGCGCGTCTCGGGCCCGGGCCGCGCCGGCGGGGGCCGGGGCGAGGAGGACGCCAGCATCGCCGAGTTGAGCCGCTGGCTGCTGGAGGAAGCCGTCGGGCAGGCCGCCGAGCGGCACCGCGCAGGCCACCCCGCCCTCGTCGCCGTACGCCTGCCGGCCCGTCGGCTGGTGGACCGCGGAGTGCCCCTCAGCAGCATCGAAAGCATGCTCACCCGGCACGGCCTGCCGTCCGGATCACTACTGCTGGAACTGACCGATACCGATCACCGGATCCCGCTCGAGGAGCTCGAGCGGGATCTGGTCGCGCTGCGCCGCCTCGGCGTACGGATCGCCCTCGACGGATTCGGCAGCGGCTGTGCCGCCATCGGCGCTCTGCAACGGCTCCCGCTGGACGCGCTCAGACTCGACCGCGAACTCGTCGAGGGACTGGTCGAGTCCCCCCGGCTGCGCAAGATCACCTCCGGGCTGCTGCGCATCGCCGCGGACCTGGGCCTCAAATCGGTCGCCGAGGGTGTCGACCTGCCCGAGCAGGTGGCGGCCCTGCGGGCCATGGGCTGTACGCACGGCCAGGGCAATGCCTTCTCCGGCCCACTCGACGAACACCGGCTGCGTCGCGCCCTGGCGCTGGGCACGTACCCGGTGCCGGAGATCGAGGAGACCCCGGCCGACGACCGCGAGGCCGTCCTGACCAGCAGCGCCCTGCCCGTACGGCTCGGCGCTCACGGGGCCGCGGAGCTGCCCAAAAGGGTGGGGGTGAGTGAGGGGCGGGAGGCCGGTCCCGACGCGATCACGCGTCCTCCAGTGTGTTCACATAATGAGACGCCTGTCCCACCCACTTGACACTGGGGCCGTGCCGGGGGAGGGTCATGCCATGCGCACCCGAATTCTCGTACTTGGAAAGCGCGTCGGCTGAAGCAGGACCGTCATGAACGACCTGCGGACCGCACCCGGCGCGCTCCCCTCGCTTGCCTCCCGGCACGAGGGGTTTTTTGTTGCACTGGCACCTGACAGGCACCTCCACTGGTAGTTCGCACACCCCCCGCACTCCAACCCGGGGAGCGACTCCAAGAACTCCCCGTAAGATCCTCAGCTTCGAGAAGAGAATGTCGATGACCGAGCAGGCCACCGGGGCCCACCATCCGCAGCCGCGGGCCCGTAGCGGCGGGCAGCAGCCCGCCTTCGTCGAGCGTGTGACGGGCGCGGAGTCCCTCATCCGTGCTCTGGAGGAGGTCGGCGCCGACACGGTATTCGGTATTCCGGGCGGTGCGATCCTGCCTGCGTACGACCCGCTGATGGACTCTTCGAAGGTGCGTCACATTCTGGTGCGCCATGAGCAGGGCGCGGGGCATGCTGCGACCGGCTATGCGCAGGCGACGGGCAAGGTGGGTGTGTGTATGGCCACCTCCGGCCCCGGCGCGACGAATCTGGTGACACCGATCGCTGACGCGCACATGGACTCGGTGCCGCTGGTGGCGATCACCGGTCAGGTCGCATCCAAGGCGATCGGTACCGACGCCTTCCAGGAGGCGGACATCTGCGGCATCACGATGCCGATCACCAAGCACAACTTCCTGGTCACCGATCCGGCGGAGATCCCGCGGACGATCGCTGAGGCGTTCCACATCGCCGCCAGTGGGCGTCCGGGGCCGGTGCTGGTGGACATCGCCAAGGACGCGCTGCAGGCGCAGACGACGTTCGCATGGCCGCCGCAGATGGAACTGCCGGGGTACCGGCCGGTCACCAAGCCGCACGCCAAGCAGATCCGTGAGGCGGCCAAGCTGATCACCCAGGCCCGGCGCCCGATCCTCTACGTCGGCGGCGGCGTGCTCAAGGCCGGGGCCACCGCTGAGCTGAAGGTGCTGGCCGAGCTGACCGGTGCGCCGGTCACCACCACGCTGATGGCGCTGGGGGCCTTCCCCGATGGCCACCCGCTGCATGTGGGGATGCCGGGCATGCACGGCTCGGTCACCGCGGTGACCGCACTGCAGAAGGCTGATCTGATCGTGGCGCTGGGCGCCCGGTTCGATGACCGGGTGACCGGCAAGCTGGACTCCTTCGCCCCGTTCGCCAAGATCGTTCACGCGGACATCGACCCGGCGGAGATCGGTAAGAACCGGGCGGCGGATGTGCCGATCGTCGGTGACGCCCGTGAGGTGATCGCCGACCTGGTCCAGGCCGTCCAGGCCGAGCACACCGAGGGCCGTCGCGGGGATTACACCGAGTGGTGGGAGAACCTCAACCGCTGGCGCGCGACCTACCCGCTGGGCTACGACCTGCCGGAGGACGGCAGCCTGTCGCCGCAGCAGGTGATCCAGCGGATCGGACAGCTGGCACCCGAGGGCACGATCTACGCCGCGGGTGTGGGCCAGCACCAGATGTGGGCCGCGCACTTCATCGACTACGAGAAGCCGGGGACGTGGCTGAACTCCGGTGGTGCGGGGACGATGGGGTACGCGGTTCCGGCCGCGATGGGTGCCAAGGCCGGGCAGCCGGACCGGGTGGTCTGGGCGATCGACGGTGATGGTTGCTTCCAGATGACCAACCAGGAGCTGGTCACCTGTGCGTTGAACAACATCCCGATCAAGGTCGCGATCATCAACAACGGCGCTTTGGGCATGGTCCGCCAGTGGCAGACCCTGTTCTACAACCAGCGCTACTCCAACACCGTGCTGCACTCCGGCCCCACAGCGTCCAATACCGGCTCCGCCGCGGGGTCCGGCAAGCAGCCCGGCGGCGGCACCCGCGTCCCGGACTTCGTCAAGCTGTCCGAGGCCATGGGCTGCGTCGCCCTGCGCTGCGAGGACCCGGCCGAGCTGGACAAGGTGATCGAAGAGGCCAACGCCATCAACGACCGCCCCGTCGTCGTGGACTTCATCGTCCACGAGGACGCGATGGTCTGGCCGATGGTCGCCGCCGGAACCTCCAACGACGAGATCCAGGCGGCGCGCGGCGTCCGCCCGGACTTCGGCGACTACAGCGAAGACGACTGAGTCAGGGACCGAGAGAAGAGAGACCGACCAGCCCATGTCCAAGCACACGCTCTCCGTCCTGGTGGAGAACAAGCCCGGTGTCCTGGCCCGGATCACCGCCCTGTTCTCCCGCCGCGGCTTCAACATCGACTCGCTCGCCGTCGGCACCACCGAGCACCCCGACATCTCCCGCATCACCATCGTGGTGAATGTCGAGTCGCTCCCGCTGGAGCAGGTCACCAAGCAGCTCAACAAGCTCGTCAACGTCCTGAAGATCGTTGAGCTCGAGCCGTCGTCGGCCATTCAGCGGGAACTCGTCCTGGTGAAGGTCCGCGCCGACAACGAGACGCGCTCGCAGATCGTCGAGATCGTCCAGCTCTTCCGCGCCAAGACCGTCGACGTCTCCCCGGAGGCCGTCACCATCGAGGCCACCGGCGGCAGCGACAAGCTCGAGGCCATGCTCAAGATGCTCGAGCCGTACGGCATCAAGGAGCTGGTGCAGTCCGGCACCATCGCCATAGGCCGTGGCGCCCGCTCCATCACGGACAGGTCGCTGCGCGCTCTCGAACGATCCGCATAACGAGACTCCCCATCCGTTCCCCGCCCACCCGTCATACGGTGGGGGAGCACAACCCGAATCAAGGAGATACCCCAAGTGGCCGAGCTGTTCTACGACGACGACGCCGACCTGTCCATCATCCAGGGCCGCAAGGTCGCGGTCCTCGGCTACGGCAGCCAGGGCCACGCCCACGCGCTGTCCCTGCGTGACTCGGGCGTCGACGTGCGCGTCGGCCTGCCCGAGGGTTCCAAGTCCCGGCAGAAGGCCGAGGAGCAGGGCCTGCGTGTGGTCACCCCGTCACAGGCGGCCGCCGAGGCCGACGTGATCATGGTCCTGGTTCCGGACCCGATCCAGGCCAAGGTCTACGAGGAGTCCATCAAGGACAACCTCAAGGACGGCGACGCGCTGTTCTTCGGCCACGGCTTCAACATCCGCTACGGCTTCATCAAGCCCCCGGCCGGCGTGGACGTCGCCCTGGTTGCCCCCAAGGGCCCGGGCCACCTGGTCCGCCGCCAGTACGAGGAGGGCCGCGGCGTTCCCTGTATCGCGGCGGTGGAGCAGGACGCGACCGGCAGCGCCTTCGCGCTGGCGCTCTCCTACGCCAAGGGCATCGGCGGCACCCGTGCCGGTGTCATCAAGACCACCTTCACCGAGGAGACCGAGACCGACCTGTTCGGTGAGCAGGCCGTTCTGTGCGGTGGCGCCTCGGCGCTGGTCAAGGCGGGCTTCGAGACCCTGGTCGAGGCCGGTTACCAGCCGGAGATCGCGTACTTCGAGTGCCTCCACGAGCTGAAGCTGATCGTGGACCTGATGTACGAGGGCGGCCTGGAGAAGATGCGCTGGTCGGTCTCGGAGACCGCCGAGTGGGGCGACTACGTCACCGGCCCGCGGATCGTCAACGACCAGACCAAGGCGGAGATGAAGAAGGTCCTCTCCGAGATCCAGGACGGCAGCTTCGCCAAGAACTGGATGGACGAGTACCACGCGGGTCTGCCGAAGTACAACGAGTACAAGAAGGCCGACTCCGCTCACCTGCTGGAGACCACCGGCAAGGACCTGCGCAAGCTCATGAGCTGGGTGAACGACGAGGCCTGAGCCTCACGACAACAGGGCCGCGGCAGCGAGCGCGAGACGCGACCACTGCCGCGGCCCTGCTGTCCACCCCTTCGTTGTCCACCGCGTCCAGCCACGACCGGGTGATCCTTCCGCGATGGCGCAGAACTGACCCGGATCCGTCGATACACTCATTACACAAGCGCGTTCAGGCTCACAGCGTCGTGCGTCTTCCACGCGGCTGCCCCCCTTCACCGCCTTCGGCCGTCGGGACGGCCGTCCACCCCTGTAGCCTCCGGGCACAGGGGTACCCCCAAGGACCAAGTGAGGACTGAGGACCCCCGTGAGCTCGAAACCTGTCGTACTCATCGCTGAAGAGCTGTCGCCCGCCACTGTCGATGCCCTGGGCCCGGACTTCGAGATCCGGCACTGCAATGGCGCCGACCGAGCCGAGCTCATCCCTGCCATCGCCGACGTCGACGCGATCCTCGTGCGCAGTGCGACGAAGGTCGACGCCGAGGCGATCGCCGCCGCGAAGAAGCTCAAGGTCGTCGCCCGCGCCGGTGTCGGCCTCGACAACGTCGATGTCTCCGCCGCCACCAAGGCCGGCGTGATGGTCGTCAACGCACCGACCTCCAACATCGTCACCGCCGCCGAGCTCGCGTGCGGTCTGATCGTCTCCACGGCGCGCAACATCCCGCAGGCCAACGCCGCCCTGAAGAACGGCGAGTGGAAGCGCAGCAAGTACACCGGCGTCGAGCTGGCCGAGAAGACCCTGGGTGTGGTTGGCCTCGGCCGCATCGGTGTGCTGGTGGCCCAGCGGATGTCCGCCTTCGGCATGAAGATCGTCGCGTACGACCCGTACGTCCAGCCGGCGCGCGCCGCGCAGATGGGCGTCAAGCTCCTCACCCTCGACGAGCTGCTGGAGGTCTCGGACTTCATCACCGTCCACCTCCCCAAGACGCCCGAGACGATCGGCCTGATCGGCGACGAGGCGCTGCACAAGGTCAAGCCCGAGGTCCGGATCGTCAACGCCGCCCGCGGCGGGATCGTCGACGAGGCGGCCCTGGCCAGCGCTCTGAAGGAGGGCCGGGTCGCGGCCGCGGGGCTGGACGTGTTCGCCAAGGAGCCCTGCACCGACTCCCCGCTCTTTGAGTTCGACAATGTCGTGGTGACCCCGCACCTGGGCGCCTCGACCGGCGAGGCGCAGGAGAAGGCGGGCATCTCCGTCGCCAAGTCCGTTCGCCTGGCGCTCGCGGGCGAGCTGGTCCCGGACGCGGTCAACATCCAGGGCGGCGTCATCGCCGAGGACGTCCGTCCCGGGCTGCCGCTCGCCGAGAACCTGGGCCGGATCTTCACCGCGCTGGCGGGCGAGGTCGCCGTCCGGCTCGACGTCGAGGTGTACGGCGAGATCACCCAGCACGACGTCAAGGTGCTGGAGCTCTCCGCGCTCAAGGGCGTCTTCGAGGACGTCGTCGACGAGACCGTGAGCTACGTCAACGCGCCGCTCTTCGCGCAGGAGCGCGGCGTCGAGGTTCGCCTCACCACCAGCTCGGAGTCCCCCGACCACCGCAACATGGTGACCGTCCGCGGCACGCTGGCGGACGGCGAGGAGATCGCGGTCTCCGGCACCCTGGCCGGCCCCAAGCACCTCCAGAAGATCGTCGCGGTCGGCGAGCACGACGTGGACCTGGCGATGGCCGACCACCTGGTCTTCCTGCGCTACGCCGACCGCCCCGGCGTCGTCGGTACGGTGGGCCGCATCCTCGGCGAGGCGGGCCTGAACATCGCCGGCATGCAGGTGTCGCGCAATGTCCAGGGCGGTGAGGCGCTCGTCGTCCTGACGGTGGACGACAACGTTCCGGCGGCCGTACTGGCGGAGATCTCCCAGGAGATCGGCGCGACCTCCGCTCGCTCGGTCAACCTCCAGGGCTGACGGACCCAGCGCTCGCGGGCCCGAGCCGTTGTTCGCACGGCGCGGCGCCGGCTGCTCGCGCCCGCGGCGGATTCAGCGCAGGCGTGCGGACTTCAGCGCCATGTGCAGCAGCAGCCGGTCCTCGCCCTCGTCGAGATCGAGGCCGGTGAGCTGCTCCAGCCGCGACAGGCGGTAGTACAGCGTCTGCCGGTGGATGCCCAGGGCCGCCGCCGCCCGGCCCGCCTGCCCGGCGCAGTCGAGGAACACCTCGGCCGTACGGGCCAGTTGGCTGTTTTCGGCCCGGAGCAGCGGTGCTACGGCGAGGTCAGGCATGGCCTTGGCCGGCAGCCCTGCCAGCATGCGGTACGGGCCGATGTCCGACCACTGCGCGACCGGGCCCAGCTGGGCTTCCGCCCGGGCCGCCCGGGACGCCGCAACCGCCTCCTGCCACGCGGCGGGCAGATCGTCCAGGCCCCGGCGCGGACCGCTGACGCCCGCCGCCGCCTGGGGCGTTTCCGCCGCTGCCGCCCGACCGGACGTCCTGGGCGCCGCAGATGGCCCGCCCGGCTGGGTGCCCGCCGTGACCGAACCTGCGCGAGGTGAGCGCAGCAGGCGATGCGCTGCCGTCAGGGCAGGTTCGACAGCCGTCGTCGCGCGCAGCCGCACCAACGCGGCCAGCCCTTCGGTGCCCGCCCCGGCCCCTGCCGGTGAGGCGACGGGGGCCAGGCACATGGCCGCCACCCCCGGCTGCCCCGCCAGGACGGACCCCGGCCCTCCGGGGGCGGGCACGTCACCGTTGCCCTCGCTGAGCCACGGCGTGACCGCGACGATCGCCAGCGGTCCGTCCGCCGGCGCGCCCAGCGCGGCGCGCAGCCCGGCCGCGGCCGCGTTCCGCCCGGCCGGCGGCCCCGCCAGCACATCCCGCAGCATCTCGCCCAGCTGCGCCCCTGCCTGGGCTTCCGCCGCCAGCAGCACTCCGATCCGGGCGGCGGTGTCCATGGCCTGAGTGAGGCGCGGATCCGGCGGTGCCCCCGACCCACCGGTCTCCAGGGACGACAGATGCCCGTCGTCGAGCAGCCATACGTAGCCGTGGACGATGCCCCGGTGGCGTACGGGCAGGCAGATACGGCCCATGAGCACGCCCGCGGCCGGATCGGGGGGAATCCGGACCGGCCCGCTCGCCCGGGCGATCCCGAAGGACTCGAACCAGGCCCGCACGGCCTCGGTGGAGCGGCGGTGCAGGATCGACCGGGTGCGCACCGGGTCCATGGCGAGGTCGTCCTCGCTGTCGTGCGCGCCGAAGGCGATCAGCCCGAAGTTACGGTCCTCGAGCGTCGCGGGCGCGCCGAGCACCGCTGAGATCTCGTCCACCAGCTGCTGGTAGTCGCCGCGCATTCCGCCGCCCCGCACTCTCACCGTCCGTACCGCTCTCCATTCTCATACATCTGTCTGAGATCCCAGCCACGGATGCGTGACACCTGTCGATGGCCGAGGATCGGAGCGATCCTTAGTTTTCACGGTGAGTTCTCCCGCAGAGCTGACGCCCGGGTGGTGCCCCCCATGCCGCCCCCTGTCCGAGGGACGTCGGCCGTCATCATCGTGGAGGTGCCCTGTGCTGGGTCCCGTGTTGCTCGCCGCTTCCCGCAGCGACACCATCCGCCGTGTCGTCTCGGCCGCGCCTGTCACCCGGCCCGTCGTGGACCGCTTCGTGGCGGGTGAGCGACTCGACCAGGCGATGGACGCCGTACACGCGCTGAGCGCGCGCGGGCTCGAGGTCACCCTGGACTACCTGGGCGAGGACATCACCGACCGGGCCAAGGCGCTGCACAACCGCGATGCCTACCTCGCGCTGGCCGAGGCACTGAAGGAGGCGGGCCTGGGTGTCCGCGCCGAGATGTCGGTGAAACTGTCGGCCTTCGGCCAGGCGCTTCCGGGCGGACACGACCTCGCACTGGCGAATGTCACCCCCGTGGTCGAGGCGGCCGCCGAGGCGGGCACGACGGTCACCCTCGACATGGAGGACCACACCGCCGTGGACTCCACGCTCGCCATCCTCGCCGAGCTGCGGAAGCGCTTCCCGCAGACGGGCGCGGTCGTGCAGTCGTACCTCTTCCGCACCGAGGACGACTGCCGCGCGCTCGCCGGGGAAGGCTCGCGGGTGCGACTGGTGAAGGGCGCGTACAAGGAGCCCGCCTCCGTCGCCTTCCAGGACAAGCGCGAGGTCGACAAGGCGTACGTCCGCTGCCTGAAGATCCTGATGGCCGGCCAGGGCTACCCGATGATCGGCTCGCACGACCCGCGGATGGTGGCCATCGCCCAGGAGCTGGCCCGGCGCGCCGGGCGCAAGCTCGACGAGTACGAGTTCCAGATGCTGTACGGCATCCGCGAGGCCGAGCAGCTGCGGCTCGTAGCGGAAGGACACCGTATGCGGGTTTATGTCCCATATGGCACAGACTGGTATGGGTACTTCATGCGGCGGCTCGCGGAGCGCCCGGCCAACCTCGCCTTCTTCCTGCGCTCGCTCGCCACCCGCGGCTGAGGCGTTGGCCACCGGAACGACAACGCCGTCCCCATGGTCAACGCTCCATCACTGTACGTGGCCTCGTCGTGTCGGTCCCCCAAGGACCAGCGACACGGGTCGCTGAAAGGAGACACGGCCACCGTGACTCCTCCCCGACCGAAGCCGGGGCTTCTTACTCGGCGCACTGCACAACCTCATAACGGACAAGCCCTGCCCGGTGCTTTGAGGCACTTACGTAGCGTAGCAATGCCACCCAGGCGAAGGAGAAAAACATGGACGCCGTGACCCAGGTCCCCGCCCCGGTGAACGAGCCGGTGCACACCTACGCTCCGGGCACCCCCGAGCGTGCGCGGCTCGAGGCCAAGCTGAAGGAGCTGGCCGAGAACCCGATCGACCTGCCCATGACCATCGGCGGGGAGAAGCGGATGGGCGGCGGTGAGCGCTTCGACGTCGTGCAGCCGCACAACCACGCCGCCCGGCTGGGCACCTACGCCAACGCCACCAAGGAGGACGCCAAGGACGCCATCGACGCCGCCCTGGCCGCCGCCCCCGCCTGGCGTGCGATGCCCTTCGACGAGCGCGCCGCGATCATCCTCAAGGCCGCCGAGCTGCTCTCCGGCCCCTGGCGCGAGACCCTGGCCGCCTCGACGATGCTCGGGCAGTCCAAGACCGTGCAGCAGGCCGAGATCGACACCCCCTGCGAGCTTGTCGACTTCTGGCGCTTCAACGTCCACTTCGCCCGGCAGATCCTGGCGGAGCAGCCGGTGGCCCACTCGCCCGGCGTGTGGAACCGCACCGACCACCGGCCGCTCGAGGGCTTCGTCTACGCGATCACGCCCTTCAACTTCACCGCGATCGCCGGCAACCTGCCGACCGCGCCCGCGCTGATGGGCAACGTGGTGGTCTGGAAGCCGTCGCCGACGCAGACCCACGCGGCCGTGCTGCTGATGCAGCTGCTGGAGGAGGCCGGCCTGCCGAAGGGCGTCATCAACCTGGTGACCGGTGACGGCAGGGATGTCTCCGAGGTGGCCCTGAACCACCCCGACCTCGCCGGCATCCACTTCACCGGCTCGACCAAGACCTTCCAGTACCTGTGGAAGACAGTCGGCGCCAACATCGAGAAGTACAAGACCTACCCGCGGCTGGTCGGCGAGACCGGCGGCAAGGACTTCATCGTCGCCCACCCGTCGGCCGACCCGGCGGTGCTCAAGACCGCGATGACCCGTGGTGCCTTCGAGTTCCAGGGCCAGAAGTGCTCCGCCGCCTCGCGCGCGTACGTCCCGCGCTCCCTGTGGGAGAACGGCCTCAAGGACGAGTTCGTGGCCGAGGTCGAGTCGCTGAAGATCGGTGACGTCACCGACCTGTCGAACTTCATGGGCGCCGTGATCGACGAGCGTGCCTTCGCCAAGAACAAGGCCGCGATCGACCGGGCCAAGGCCGACCCGACGGTCGAGATCGTCGCGGGCGGCACGTACGACGACAGCGAGGGCTGGTTCATCCGGCCGACGGTCCTGGTCTCCACCGACCCGGAGAACGAGATCTTCCGCGACGAGTACTTCGGCCCGATCCTCGGCGTCTACGTCTACGAGGACGAGAAGTACGAGGAGATGCTGGAGCAGATGGAGTCGGCGTCGCCGTACGGCCTGACGGGCGCCGTCATCGCCCAGGACCGCGCCGCTGCCCTCCGCACCAGCGAGGCGCTGCGCTTCGCCGCCGGCAACTTCTACATCAACGACAAGCCGACCGGCGCCGTCGTCGGCCAGCAGCCCTTCGGTGGCGGCCGTGCCTCGGGCACCAACGACAAGGCCGGCGCCAAGCAGAACCTGATGCGCTGGACCTCGACCCGCTCCATCAAGGAGACGCTGGTCCCGCCGACCGACTACCGCTACCCGCACATGGGCTGACCTGCCCTTCCGGTCCCGGTACAGGCGTTCGCCAACCGCCCGCCCGCCCCTTCGCAGGGGTGGGCGGGCGGTTGGCGTCTCAGATGGTAGGAAGTCCGAGTAATTATGCAGACAGCACGAGCAAGCTGTCCTAGCTTTGTAGAAGCCGAACGTCTCGCTCGATCCAGCGATCGGCGGGTGAGGCTGGTGCTCTCACGCAGGTGACCCCTGTCGCACCGCAGCCCCCGCCCCTGCCGGCGATCCCAGTTTCTTTGCCGAATGTTCTGTCTCGGGGTTGTTGCTCGAGTAGGGAGACCGCCTGCCATGAACCAGACCGCGCCCGTCCGCAAGGTCCGCCACTCCGCCGCCCGTGCCGCCGACGCTCTCGCCCGGAAGAACGCCGCCGCCGCTCTGCAGCGGGCACTGGACCGCCGGGACAACGGCGGCGCCACCGGGCATTGAGCCGTTACGACGACTGCGAGCGCACCACCTCGAACGCATCGACGCGCTCGCCGCTCTCCGCCAGCGCCGTGACCTTCAGCCGCGGCCTCGACCCCGGCTCCGCCTCCACCGCGATGAAGGAGAAGCCGGAATAGCGCACGCGCGACCACGGCACCACGTCCGGGTCCGGCACCCGAAGCTTCGTCCAGTGGAAGCTCAGGATGCTGTCGCGGTCGTTGACATGTCCTTCGTAGCTGTCCGGCACGCCGGGGCCGAAGTCGTAGAGCTTCGCTCCGGCGCCGCCGGCCGTGACGTAGACGATGCCGTCGCGCGTGGAGTCCGTCGTCTCCCCGACCGGAACCGGCTTGCCGACCTTGCCGCCCTTGATGGCGTCGGTCCGCTCGTAGACGTGGTTGTGGCCGTTGATCACCAGATCGACCTGGTGCTTCTCGAACAGGCCGACCCACGCGTCGCGCACCCCGCCGTCCGAGGCGTGTGTGGCGGTGGAGTACGCGCAGTGGTGGAAGAAGACGACGATGAAGTCGATGCCGGCCCGGGCGCGCAGCTCGCCCAGGCGCCGGTCGAGCCACTTCGTCTGCTTGCCGTCGGTGTAGCCCTGGTTCGCCGGGATCTCGTAACTGACGTCGTTCGCGTCCAGCGCGACCACGCCCACATTGCCGTAGGCGAAGGAGTACACCCCCGGGGCGCTCGCGGGGTCCGGGCCGTTGGCAGGGAGGGCCCAGCGGGCGGACTGGCCGCCGTAGCCGTTGGGCGAGTACCACGCCTCCATGTCGTGGTTGCCCGTGGTCACCATCCACGGCACGCTCGCCGCCACCGACTCCGTCTGCGCCAGGAACTGGTCCCACACGCGGGCGTCGTAGGTGTCCGACTCCTTGCCGTGGCCGGAGGAGTCGGCGTAGCAGATGTCCCCCGCGTGGAGGTGGAAGGACGGGTTCTGCCCGAGGATCAACTGGTCGTTGGCGAGCGCGTCATAGCTCACGCCCTGATCGCCGAAGGCCGTGAAGACGAACTTCTCCGGCTGCGCGGGGGCCGTGCGGAACGAGCCGACGGTCGACAGCCGGCTTGCCTCGGCCGGGTCGAAGCCGTCGTGCCCGACGCCGTAGTAGTACGTCGTCCCCGGGCGCAGGCCGTCCAGCGCGGCGTGCAGGTAGTACTGGTCCACGGCCGGGAGCTTGCTGCCGAGGGACGGCGTGTGCAGGTCACGCACCTCGGCGTCGATCTTCCGGCTCAGATCCCAGGGCTTCGGGCCCACCCGGATGTACGGCCGCTTGACCGCGAACGGCACCTGCCAGGAGATGCGCATCTGTGTCTTCGGGTCGGCCCCGAAGGCGAGATGGCGCCCGAACGGTGCGACCAGCGAGCCGTCGACCTTGGCGGTCGCGGGAGAGGTGATCAGGGACGGGCCGGCGGCGCCGTACGCCGTGCCCGTGACAGCGCCCGAGCCGGTCAGCACAGCCGTGCCACCGGCGGCCCCGGCCGCCGCCACCCCACCGAGCACCACCCGGCGCCGCGACAACTTCGCCCGCAGATACTCGTGTTGCTCCGGCATGCTCATCCGGCTCTGCAGGTGCTCGGGGATCCCCATTCGTGGTGTGTCCATGGCGGTCTAACTTCCCAGTAACTTGCGACGAGGGGCAAGCGACTCGGTGAACGTCAGCCAAAAGGATCCGGAGTTGCCGCTTCCGGCGGCGGGCGATGGCGTCCGGATGGCGGACTCCGGGTGTCATCCACTGGGACCAGGAGTAGGGTGCGCCACATGTCTCGCAGCATCGATCTCGCAGTGATCCCCGGTGACGGCATCGGCCAGGAAGTGGTGGCTCAGGGCCTGAAGGTCCTCTCGGCGGTCCTTCCGGAGGATGTGAAGCTGGAGACCAAGGAGTACGACCTGGGCGCCAAGCGCTGGCACGCGACCGGCGAGACGCTTCCGGACGCGGAGCTGGAGGCGCTGAAGCAGCACGACGCGATTGTGCTGGGGGCCATCGGCGACCCTTCCGTGCCGTCGGGCGTGCTCGAGCGCGGGCTGCTGCTCAAACTGCGCTTCGCCTTCGACCACTTCATCAACCTGCGTCCGTCGAAGCTGTTCCCGAACACCGCGACCCCGCTCGCCGGCCGTCCCGAGATCGACTTCGTGGTGGTCCGTGAGGGCACCGAGGGTCCGTACGTGGGCAACGGCGGCTCCCTGCGGACCGGCACTACGGCCGAGGTCGCCACCGAGGTCAGCCTCAACACCGCCTACGGGGTGGAGCGGGTCGTCCGTGACGCCTACGAGCGGGCGAAGGCCCGGCCGCGCAAGAAGCTCACGCTGGTTCACAAGAACAATGTGCTGGTGCACGCCGGTCATCTGTGGAAGCGGATCTTCGACCAGGTGGGCGAGGAGTACCCCGAGGTCACGACCGACTATCTGCACGTGGACGCGGCGACGATCTTCTTTGTCACCCAGCCCGAGCGGTTCGATGTGATCGTCACCGACAACCTCTTCGGCGACATCCTGACCGACCTCGCCGCCGCGGTCACCGGCGGTATCGGGCTCGCGGCGTCCGGCAACATCAACCCGACCCGTGAGTTCCCGTCGATGTTCGAGCCGGTGCACGGCTCCGCGCCCGACATCGCGGGCACCGGCAAGGCCGACCCGACGGCGACCATCCTCTCCGTCGCGCTGCTGCTCCAGCACCTGGGCTACGGCGAGGAGGCGGCCCGGATCGAGCGGGCCGTGGCCGAGGATCTGGCCGAGCGGGACGGTACCGCGCGTACCACCGATGAGATCGGTGACGCGCTGGCCGCCCGAGTATCCGGCTGACCGCCGGAAGCCCCACCGCTCACCGGCCCTCGTCCCTTCCGTGGCGGGGGCCGTGTCGTGGACCTCACAGGTCCGCCTCTCCAGCCGGCCCGGCCGGTCAGCGACACCTCTCACGGCCGGCGGCTCCTGCCCCCTGACAACCGGGGATGGCGGGTGCCACCATCGATCCAAGGGCCGCACGCCCATCGTCGTTCCGTCCGGCGGATTCACTCGCGCGATAATTGCCCGTGGACCGCTGTTCGCCGGGGAAGCTTGGACGTCCTAGCAACGGTGCGCCGTGCGGTCCTCAACGACCTCACGGTGAAGGACACGCAGATATGACGACGCCCACGATCGAGCTCAAGCCCTCTTCGCATCCGCTTTCCGACGCGGAGCGCGAGGCGATCCTGGCCAACCCCGGCTTCGGCCGCCACTTCACCGACCACATGGTGACGATCAAGTGGACGGAGGGCCGGGGCTGGCACGATGCGCAGCTGGTGCCGTACGCGCCGCTATCGATCGACCCGGCGAACATGACGCTGCACTACGCACAGACGATCTTCGAGGGGCTGAAGGCGTACCGGCAGCCCGACGGCGGCGTGGCGACGTTCCGGCCGGATGCCAACGCCAGGCGTTTCCAGGCCTCCGCCCGCCGGCTGGCCATGCCGGAGCTGCCCGTCGAGACTTTCATCGCCGCGTGCGACGCGCTGGTGACGCAGGACAAGGCGTGGGTGCCGAGGCAGGGTGAGCAGTCGCTGTACCTGCGGCCGTTCATGTTCGCCAGCGAGGTCGGGCTGGGTGTGAAGCCCGCCAACGAGTACCTCTTCCTGGTCATCGCCTCCCCGGCGGGTGCCTACTTCCCCGGTGGTGTGAAGCCGGTCTCGGTGTGGCTGTCGGAGGAGTACGTGCGCGCCTGCCCCGGCGGCACCGGCGCGGCCAAGACCGGCGGCAACTACGCCGCCTCCCTCGTCGCCCAGGCACAGGCCATCGAGCACGGCTGTGACCAGGTGGTCTGGCTGGACGCGCTGGAGCGCCGCTGGATCGAGGAGATGGGCGGGATGAACCTGTACTTCGTGTACGGGGACCGGATCGTCACCCCGGAGCTGTCCGGCTCGCTGCTGCCCGGCATCACCCGCGACTCCCTCCTCCGGCTGGCCGCGGACCTGGGCTACGAGGTCTCCCAGGGCCGGATCTCCGTCGAGGACTGGAAGAACGGCAACGCGGACGGCTCTCTCACCGAGGTCTTCGCCTGCGGCACCGCCGCCGTGATCACCCCGGTCGGCTCGGTGAAGTCCACCCGGGCCGACTGGACCGTGGGCAACGGGCAGCCCGGTGAAGTCACCATGAAGCTGCGCAAGGCCCTGCTCGACATCCAGACCGGCGCCGCCCCCGACACCCACGGCTGGATGCACCGCCTGGGCGGCTGAGCCCGCCCCTCTCGCCAGGCGCGCCCCCTGCCGGGCACTCGGCCCTTCGCCGGATCCCGGCACTCTCGCTGCGCCCCGCCTCGCCTGGCGCTTCCCCGCCTCGCTGCGCCCCGCCTCGCCTGGCGCTTTCCCGCCCACCCAGCCCTGAGAAGGGGCGGGTGGGCGGGAAAACGACGCGCCTTCGTCGTACGCGATACGTCGCGGTCAGGCCGACTGGCTCGTCGGCCCGGCCTCAGCCCGGACGAAGGGCATCAGCCTCAACCGCCGCGCTCCGCTTCGCGGACGCCCCGGCCTTCTTCACGGTCGGGACGGGCCGCGGCTCCCCGGCGCTGAGCGCCAGGCAGGCGGCAACGGTCACCGCGCCACGCGTCTCGATCTGCATGCGGGGTTCTCCCAGGGGGCCGTCGGAGATTTAGAGCAGCGTTCAATGTGGCTTACGGATGCGAGCCGGTCAATACTTCTCTCGCTGGATGAGACTTGTTAGAGTGACGCTCAATTATCTGGCATGGCGATTGGGAGGTATCGCGAGGTGCGGCTGACCCCGACGGAGCGCGACCGACTGCTGCTGTTCGGCGCCGCGGAGCTGGCGCGGGCACGGCGGGCGCGCGGGCTGCGGCTGAACGTGCCCGAGGCGACCGCGCTCATCGCGGACACCGTCTGCGAGGCGGCCCGGGACGGGAAGCGGCTGGCGGAGGCGATCGAGGCGGCGCGAGGCGTCCTTGGCCCGGATGATGTGCTGCCCGGTGTGGCCGACGTGGTCACCGAGGTGCACGTGGAGGCCGTCTTCGACGACGGCTCCCGGCTCGCGGTGGTCTCCAACCCGATCCTCCCCCAGCCTTCGGCCGGGGGGACCCCCATGGGCTCCCTCGGCGACACCGCGCCCGGCGCGGTCATCCCCGGGCCGGCCGACCCCGAGCCCGAGCCGGCGGTGCGCCTGACCGTACGGAACACCGCGCCCGTGCCCATCAGCGTCACCTCGCACTTTCACTTCTTCGAGGCGAACCCGCGGCTCGACTTCGACCGGGCCGCGGCGTACGGCATGCGCCTGTGCGCACCCGCCGGATCCTCGACGCGCTTCGACAGCGGAGCCGAGGTCGAGGTCGGGCTCGTACCGATCGGCGGTGACCGGATCGCCATCGGCTTCGCCGGGCTCGTCGACGGGCCGCTGGACGCCCCCGGTGCCCGCGAGGAGGCGCTGCGCCGCGCGGCCGCCTGCGGCTACCTCGGGGCACACCCGTGAGCTGGGAGACCTCCCAGCGGTAGCCCCCCTGGGCCTGACGGCCCGGGTGGGGGTACTCCCCCAGCTGGGAACTGGGGGGGTACCCCAGGGGGAGCACGCGAGGCCACGACGCCGCAGCCAGGTGTCACGCCGCACGCTCGCCGTGCGGGCGGAGATGGCGGCGCCCCGGGAGTACCCCCAGGGGGAGCACGCGAGGCCACGACGCCGCAGCCAGGTGTCACGCCGCACGCTCGCCGTGCGGGCGGAGATGGCGGCGCCCCGGGACGGAGTCTGAGGGCGAACAGAGCAGGAGCAGGCACAGGTACAGGAGGAGAACCAGTGACCGGCATCGATCCCCGCGAGTACGCGGCCGTACACGGGCCCCGGGCCGGGGACCGGGTCGTCCTGGGCGACTCGGGCCTCGTCATCCGCGTCGAGTCCGATGCGCAGAAGACGGGTGACGAATTTCTGGCGGGCTTCGGCAAGACGGCCCGCGACGGGCTGCATCTCAAAGCCGCAGCGGTCCGCGAGACCTGCGACGTCGTTATCAGCAACGTCGTCGTCATCGACGCCGTGCAGGGCATCCGCAAGGTGTCCATCGGCATCCGCGAGGGCCGGATCGCCGGCATCGGCCGGGCCGGCAACCCCGACACCGTCGACGGCGTGGACGTTGTCGTCGGCACCGGCACGTCGATCGTCTCCGGCGAAGGCCTGATCGCCACCGCGGGCGCCGTGGACACCCATGTCCACCTGCTGTCACCGCGGATCATGGAGGCCTCGCTCGCCTCCGGTGTGACCACGATCATCGGCCAGGAGTTCGGCCCGGTGTGGGGCGTCGGCGTGAACTCGCCCTGGGCGCTGCGCCACGCGTTCAACTCCTTCGACGCCTGGCCCGTCAACATCGGCTTCCTGGCCCGCGGTTCGTCCTCCGACCCGGCCCCGCTGGTCGAGGCACTCGTGGAAGGAGGGGCGGGTGGCTTCAAGGTCCACGAGGACATGGGCGCGCACACCCGCGCGCTGGACACCGCGCTGCGCGTCGCCGAGGAGCATGACGTCCAGGTCGCCCTGCACAGCGACGGCCTGAACGAGTGTCTGTCGGTCGAGGACACCCTCCGGGTGCTGGACGGCCGTACGATCCACGCCTTCCACATCGAGGGCTGTGGGGGCGGGCACGTCCCCAACGTGCTGAAGATGGCGGGCGTGCCGAACGTCATCGGCTCCTCCACCAACCCCACCCTCCCCTTCGGCCGGGACGCGGTCGCCGAGCACTACGGCATGATCGTCTCCGTCCACGACCTGAAGACCGACCTGCCCGGTGACGCCGCCATGGCGCGCGACCGGATCCGGGCCGGGACGATGGGCGCCGAGGACGTCCTGCACGACCTGGGCGCGATCGGCATCACCTCCTCCGACGCCCAGGGCATGGGCCGGGCCGGCGAGACCGTACGCCGTACGTTCGCGATGGCCGGCAAGATGAAGGCCGAGCTCGGGCCGCTCGAGGGCGACGGGGAGCACGACGACAACGCGCGCGTGCTCCGCTACATCGCCAAGCTCACCATCAACCCGGCGATCGCCCATGGCCTCGCCCACGAGATCGGGTCACTCGAGGCCGGCAAGATGGCCGACATCGTGCTGTGGCAGCCGCGCTACTTCGGTGCCAAGCCGCAGTTGGTGCTCAAGTCCGGCTTCCCGGCCTTCGGCGTCACCGGCGACCCGAACGCCGCCACCGACACCTGCGAACCGCTGGTGCTCGGCCCGCTGTTCGGAGCGCACGGGGCGACCGCAGCCGACCTGTCCGTCGCCTTCGTCAGCGGTGCGGCGGCCGAAGCCGGAGCGCCCCACAAGGCGTTCGACTCCCTGTCGACCCGACGCCGGCGCGTCGGCGTCCGCGGCACCCGTGGCATCGGGCCCGCCGACCTGATCCACAACGCGCGGATCGGCGACGTACAGGTGGACGCCCGTACCGGCCTGGTCACGCTCGATGGCGCGCCGATGCGCTCCGAACCGGCCGACCAGGTTTCGCTCAGCCGCCTGTACTTCCTCTGACTCTGACCCCCGGCCGGGCCGGCTGTACGACAGAGCCGGCCATTCCCGTACGGCCGCCCCCGCCTCCCACACCCTCACCGAACTGGACAACCACGCATGACCTCCACGCCAGCCGCAGACGGCTTCCGCATGCCCGCGGAGTGGGCGCCCCACGACCGCACCTGGATGGCCTGGCCCGGCGCCAACTTCACCTTCGGTGAGGAGAGCGGCGAGACGCTCGCCGAGGCCCGCCAGGCCTGGGCGGCGGTCGCCCGCGCGGTCCGCCGCTTCGAGCCGGTCACCGTCGTCGCCGGTCCCGGCCAGACGCGCGGCGCCCGCAAGATCCTCGGCCCGGACATCGACGTTGTCGAGGCGCCCCTCAATGACGCGTGGATGCGGGACATCGGCCCGACCTTCCTCACCGACGGCCGCGGCCGGCTTGCCGCCGCCGACTGGGTCTTCAATGGCTGGGGCGCCCAGGACTGGGCCCAGTGGGACCTGGACCGGAAGATCGGTGAGTTCGTCGCCGGCAAGGTCGGCGCCTGCCGCTTCGCCTCACCGCTCGTCAACGAGGGCGGCGGCATCCACGTCGACGGCGAGGGCACCGTCCTGCTCACCGAGACCGTCCAGCTCGACCCGGGCCGTAACCCCGGCTGGACCCGCGAGCAGGTCGAAGCCGAATTGCACGCCCACCTCGGCACCACCAAGGCCATCTGGCTGCCGCGCGGACTGACCCGCGACTACGACCAGTTCGGCACCCGCGGCCATGTCGACATCGTCGCCGCCTTCGCCAAGCCGGGTGTCGTGGTCGTGCACTCCCAGCGCGACACCACGCACCCCGACTACGAGGTCTCCCGGGAGATCATCAAGCTCCTCGGCTCCGCCACCGATGCGCGCGGCCGGCGACTGGAGGTCGTCGAGCTGCCCGCGCCGACGGTCACCGAGGTCGACGGCGAGATCGTCGACTACTCGTACGTCAACCACTACCTCTGCAACGGCGGGGTCGTGCTGTGCGCCTTCGGCGACCCGATGGACGAGTTCAACGCCGGGATCTTCCGCCGCCTCTTCCCTGAGCGGACGGTGACCCTGGTGGACGCCCGTACGATATTCGCGGCAGGTGGCGGTATCCACTGCATCACCCAGCAGCAGCCGAAGGCGTAAGTGGAGGAAGGCTCGTGAGCTGGGGGCACCTCCCAGCGGTACGGCCTGACGGCCCGGGTGGGGGCACCGCCAGCGGTAGCCGGGGGAGTACCCCCAGGGGGGAGCACACGAGGCCGCCGGGCCGCAGACAGTGACGACGCCCGCACCTTCCTGGGGGTGCCACCCATGCCAAAGGCCATGGGGGAGGGCGGAGAAGCGAAGGGGAGATGGCGTGAGCGGTTCTGCGCGCACCACCCGGCGGCGTATGGCGCCGCCCCGCGAGCAGGTCCTCGCCGCGGCCATGGAGACCATCGCCGAGCGCGGACTGGCCCAGCTGACCATGGCCGGGCTGGGCCGCCAGGTCGGCATGAGCAGCGGCCACATCCTCTACTACTTCGGCAGCAAGGACGAGCTGCTGCTGCAGACCCTGCAGTGGAGCGAGGAACAGCTCGGCACGCAGCGCCGGGCCGCTCTCTCCCGGCAGATCCCGGTCCGCGAGAAGCTCGACGCCTTTGTGGACCTCTTCCTGCCCGTAGGCCACCGGGACCCGCGCTGGACGCTGTGGCTGGAGGTGTGGAACCGCTCCCAGTCCGCCGACGACGAGGCCCGGGCCCGGCAGCTCGAACTCGAGCTGGCCTGGCACCGTGATCTGGTCGCGCTGCTGGCCGAGGGTGCCTCGCGCGGCGAGCTGCGCCGCGTGGACGCCGAGCGGTTCGCTACGCGCATGCGGGCGCTGCTGGACGGGTTCGGTATCCAGCTGGTCATCGGACTGCCGGGGACGGACCGGGAGCAGGTGCTCGGCCATGTGCGGGAATTCCTCGACGAGATGCTGCTCCCGTAGGCGGGAACAGCCGCGCCGGAGACGCGACATGGGGCAAGCGCCCGCGTGAACACAACGTACGCAAGTACGCGAGATCGTTGCGGCGTGGCTGTTGCCGGCAACTGTCGGCTCCGGCAGCGTGATCCGCCATGGAACGAGAGCATGCCAAGAGGATCTGGGTCGGCTCCGCCGGCAACATGGTCGAATGGTTCGACTGGTTCGTCTACGCCAGCTTCGCGGCCTACTTCGCCGCCTCCTTCTTCCCCAGCGGCAACCCGACCGCCCAGCTGATGAACACCGCCGGCATCTTCGCAGTCGGCTTCTTCATGCGCCCGGTCGGCGGCTGGCTGCTGGGCCGGGTGGGCGACCGCAAGGGCCGCAAGGCCGCCCTCACGCTGACCGTCACCCTCATGTCCGCGTCCGCGGTCCTCATTGCCATCGCGCCTACCTACGCGGTCGCCGGTTACGGCGGCGCCGCGGTCCTCCTCCTCGCCCGCCTGCTGCAGGGCTTGTCGGTCGGCGGTGAGTACGCGGCCAGCGCCACGTACCTCACCGAGGCCTCCGCCCCCGCCCGGCGCGGCTTCGCCTCCAGCTTCCAGTACGTGTCCATGACCGCCGGCCAGATCGTCGGCCTCGGCCTGCAGATCATCCTCCAGCGCACCATGAGCGACGAAGCGCTGCACAGCTGGGGCTGGCGCATCCCCTTCATCGTCGGCGCCCTCGGCGCGGCCGTGATCTTCTACTTGCGGCGCAGCATGCTGGAAACCGAGGTCTACGAGGAAACCGACACCGCGCGGCAGGACCGGGGAACCCTCAAGGCGCTGTGGCAGCACAAGCGCGAGGCCCTGCTCGTCATCGCGCTCACCATGGGCGGCACGGTGGCGTACTACACGTACACCACCTATCTGACCAAGTACCTGTCGAACACCGCGGGCCTGCCCAAGGAGACCGCGACCCTGGTCAGCTTCTGCGCGTTGATCATCTTCGCCTGTCTGCAGCCGCTCGCGGGCCTGCTGTCCGACCGGATCGGCCGCCGCCCGCTGCTGATCACCTTCGCCGTCGGCTCGACCTTCCTCACCGTGCCGATCATGACGCTGCTCCAGCACGCGGGCAGCTTCTGGCCGGCTCTGGGCCTCTCGCTGCTCGCCCTGGTGATCGTCACCGGGTACACCTCGATCAACGCCTGTGTGAAGGCCGAGCTGTTCCCGACCGGCGTCCGCGCCCTCGGCGTCGCTCTGCCGTACGCCATCGCCAACGCGTTGTTCGGCGGTACGGCGGAATACGTGGCCCTGTGGTTCAAGAACGCCGGCCTGGAGTCCGGCTTCTACTGGTACGTGGCGGGCTGCGCGGCGGTCTCGCTCGTGGTCTATCTGGCTATGCGGGAGACCCGCGACATCGACCTGCACCGGGTCGGGCGAGCCGCACCCGATCCCTCATCACCGGACAAAGCGCTCGTATCCTGAGACAGAACGATGCACGGGGGCAGGGTGTGCAACACTGCCCCCGTGCTCTCGTTCGCCATGATTATTGGCAACAGCGCGCCGGTCCGCAGTGACCGCTGAACCGCAGCAGACCCGAAGCGGCAGCGGACACCGTGTCCCAGACCCGCGCGCAGACCTCTCGCACCCGCGAGGGGTCTTTTCGCTTTCCGGACCACCCACCGGGGGCACCGCGCGAGGGATCATGGGGGCAAGTGGATCCAGCCCTCCGGACCCACGCACCAACAGGAGTCAAGATCAGCATGACGGACGCAACCGACGACAGTTTCCACGTCTTCGACACCACGCTGCGCGATGGCGCCCAGCGTGAGGGGATCAATCTCACCGTCGCGGACAAGTTGACCATCGCCCGGCACCTGGACGACTTCGGCGTTGGCTTTATCGAGGGCGGCTGGCCTGGGGCGAATCCGCGGGACACGGAGTTCTTCGCCCGTGCCCGGGCGGAGATCGACTTCAGGCACGCCCGGCTGGTCGCTTTCGGGTCCACTCGCCGGGCCGGGATCCCGGCAGAGCAGGATCCGCAGGTGAAGGCTCTGCTGGAGTCGGGCGCCCCGGTGATCACCCTGGTCGCCAAGTCACACGACCGGCACGTCGAACTCGCCCTGCGCACCACGTTGGACGAGAACCTGGCGATGATCCGTGACACGGTGGAGTTCCTGCGTGCCCAGGGCCGCCGCGTCTTCATCGACTGCGAGCACTTCTTCGACGGCTACCGCGCCAATCCCGGGTACGCCAAGCAGGTGGTGCGCACTGCCCATGAGGCGGGGGCTGATGTGGTCGTGCTGTGCGACACCAACGGCGGGATGCTGCCCGCCCAGGTGCAGGCGGTGGTGTCGACCGTGCTCGCGGACACCGGGGCCCGCCTGGGTATCCACGCGCAGGACGACACCGGCTGCGCCGTGGCCAATACGCTCGCCGCGGTCGATGCCGGTGCCACCCATGTGCAGTGCACGGCCAACGGCTATGGCGAGCGGGTCGGCAACGCCAACCTCTTCCCGGTGGTCGCGGCGCTGGAGCTGAAGTACGGCCGCCAGGTGCTGCCGAAGGGGGCGCTGGCGGAGATGACGCGGATCTCCCACGCCATCGCCGAGGTGGTCAACCTGACGCCCTCGACCCATCAGCCGTATGTGGGCCTGTCCGCTTTCGCTCACAAGGCGGGACTGCACGCCTCGGCGATCAAGGTCGATCCGGATCTGTACCAGCACATCGACCCGGAGCTGGTCGGTAACACCATGCGGATGCTGGTCTCCGACATGGCCGGCCGCGCCTCCGTCGAGCTCAAGGGCAAGGAACTGGGCATCGACCTGGGCGGGGACCGCGAGCTGGTCGGCCGGGTGGTGGAGCGGGTCAAGGAGCGGGAGCTGGCGGGCTATACGTACGAGGCGGCGGATGCTTCCTTCGAGCTGTTGCTGCGCGAGGAGGTGGAGGGCCGGGTGCGCCGCCATTTCCGGGTGGAGTCCTGGCGGGCGATCGTGGAGGACCGCCCGGACGGCAGCCACGCCAACGAGGCCACCGTCAAGCTCTGGGCCAAGGGGGAGCGCATTGTGGCGACCGCTGAGGGCAACGGTCCCGTCCACGCCCTGGACCGGGCCCTGCGGGTGGGCCTGGAGCGGATCTACCCGCAGCTGGCGAAGCTGGGGCTGGTCGACTACAAGGTCCGCATCCTGGAGGGCAAGCACGGCACCGAGTCCACGACCCGGGTGCTGATCACCACCAGCGACGGCAGCGGCGAATGGTCGACGGTCGGCGTCGGCGACAACGTCATCGCCGCCTCCTGGCAAGCCCTGGAAGACGCCTACACGTACGGGTTGCTGCGCGCGGGCGTCCAACCGCAGGAATAAGGCCCCCCGTCCGGCAACGGCGGCTGCGACCGACGCCTCGCACCCGGCCCCGGTCCTGACCTCAACTCTCGGGGACGAGGTCAGGACCGGGGACAGCGGGCGGGCTGAACGGCGTCAGCTCAGCGCGCGGGGAAACGTGACCTGCGCGTACTCCTGCGGCTGCGTCAGGTGCGGAAAGTGCCCCGCGGCGGTGAACAGGTGCCGCTCGGCCTGCGGCATGGCTGTCGCGAGCCGGTCCAGAATGGGCGCGAACAGGGGCGGGCTGTCGTCGCTCCCGGTGACCAGTACGGGTTTGGTGTATGTGCGGATGTCCGGGAGCTCGATGATCAGCGCGTCCGGGTCACGCACCTCGTACAGGAACGCCGGTGCGTTGCGTACGAACATCTCCCGGATCTCGGCAGGCAGCGCTGCCCACCGTCCTGGCCCCAGGGCGATGGAGTCTGCGTACAACTCGGCCGCGGCCTCGTACTCGCCGGCCTCCAGCCGGGTACGCACCTGCCCGAGCCGCTCGATGAACGACTCCTGGAGCGGGGTCGTCTCGGGGGAGTCGAGCAGCAGCGGCGCGGCCGGCGGCTCGTGCACGGAGATCCCCCGGACAAGGTCCGGATGGTCCGCGGCCAGCCGCAGCGTGACCAGGCCGCCGTAGCCAGTCCCGCACACCAGGGCGGGGGAGAGCCCCAGAGCCTCGATCAGCTTGGCCAGGTCCCTGACGTCCGTATGGATCGAACCCCGCGCGGGTGGGCGCTCGCTGCGGCCGTATCCGCGCCGGTCGTAGGAGACCACCGTGCAGCGCTCGGCGAGCAGGGGCGCCACACTCGACCAGCCGTCGCCGTCGAGCCACGAGTCGTGGACGAGGACGACGTTCGGCCCCGTCCCCCGGGTCTCGTAGTGGAGTGACACCCCGTTCACCTTGATGTCTGCCACTGCGGGCCTCCGAACGGTCTGGTGTGTGGATCACTGCCTCGCGGTCCACCCCATCACGGAGGCGGGGGAGCGGCGAGCCGTTCATCGACTGTTCGGGCGACGGCGGGGCGGGGGGCTGGGACCCCGGAGTCACTGCGGTCCACTTCTGGCCGGGCGGTACGGGCGGTACAGTCGGCGGGCCTGCCGCCCATCCGTGCACGGGGGCACCGCCCACGGTGACGCTCCTCGAGGTGCTGCCGGCCGGCGCTCACGCGGCTACGGAACACCCCCGGGTACCAGAGATGACCCCCATGGCTGTACGGTCTCCATCGTGTGAATCTGGGGACTCAGTTGTGTGAACCCTATAGAGCTGGGCCGGTCTGATCGTCGGACTACCCCGTACGGGGTGGTGGTTCTGTCCAAGGGGACCAGGAAATGCGGCCGGACACTGTGTGAAGTGGACGGGCCGTTTCCCGGGATCGTTTTCGTAGCCTCGGTGCATGACCCTTCTCGACGAGACGCCCACTGGGGCGAGCGACGCCCGCGGCCGGGTGGCCGAGCTGCACGCGATCCGTGAGCAGGCGTGGCGCGGGCCCAGTGAGCGGGCGACCGAGGCCCAGAAGGCCAAGGGCAAGCTGACCGCCCGTGAGCGGATCGACCTCCTCCTGGATGAGGGGTCGTTCCATGAGGTGGAGCCGCTGCGCCGGCACCGGGCCACCGGTTTCGGTCTGGAGGGCAAGAAGCCCTACACCGATGGTGTGGTCACCGGTTGGGGCACGGTGGAGGGCCGGACGGTCTTCGTCTACGCACACGACTTCCGGATCTTCGGCGGTGCGCTGGGCGAGGCCCACGCCACCAAGATCCACAAGATCATGGACATGGCCATCTCGGCCGGTGCTCCGCTGGTGTCGCTCAACGACGGTGCGGGGGCCCGGATCCAGGAGGGCGTCTCGGCGCTGGCCGGTTACGGCGGGATCTTCCAGCGCAACACCAAGGCTTCCGGCGTGATCCCGCAGATCAGTGTGATGCTCGGCCCGTGCGCGGGCGGCGCCGCCTACTCCCCGGCCCTGACGGACTTCGTGTTCATGGTCCGGGAGACCTCGCAGATGTTCATCACCGGCCCGGATGTGGTCAAGGCCGTCACCGGGGAGGAGATCAGCCAGAACGGGCTGGGCGGTGCGGATGTGCACGCCGAGACCTCCGGGGTTGCGCACTTCGCCTACGACGACGAGGAGTCGTGCATCGCGGAGGTGCGCTACCTGCTGTCGATGCTGCCGCAGAACAACCGGGAGAACCCGCCCGCCACCTCCTGCGAGGATCCTGCCGACCGGCGCTGTGAGGCGTTGCTGGATTTGGTGCCGGCCGATGGCAACCGGCCCTATGACATGCGGCAGGTGATCGAGGAGATCGTCGACGACGGCGAGTACCTGGAGATCCACGAGCGCTGGGCCACCAACATCATCGTGGCGCTGGCCCGGCTGGACGGCCAGGTGGTGGGCATCATCGCCAACCAGCCGCAGCGGCTGGCGGGCGTGCTGGACATCGAGGCCTCGGAGAAGGCCGCCCGCTTCGTCCAGATGTGCGATGCCTTCAACATCCCCCTGGTGACCCTGCTGGACGTGCCCGGCTTCCTGCCCGGCGTCGACCAGGAACACGGCGGCATCATCCGCCACGGCGCCAAGCTGCTGTACGCGTACTGCAACGCCACCGTGCCACGGATCTCCATCGTGCTGCGCAAGGCCTACGGCGGCGCGTACATCGTCATGGACTCCCAGTCCATCGGCGCCGATCTGACCTACGCCTGGCCCACCAACGAGATCGCGGTCATGGGCGCGGACGGCGCGGCGAACGTCATCTTCCGCAAGCAGATCGCCGAGGCCGACGACCCCGAGGCCATGCGCCGGCGCATGGTCAAGGAGTACAAGGCCGAGCTGATGCACCCCTACTACGCCGCCGAACGCGGCCTGGTCGATGACGTCATCGACCCCGCCGAGACCCGATCGGTGCTCATCGCCTCGCTGGCGATGCTGCGCACCAAGCATGCCGACCTGCCGTCTCGCAAGCACGGCAATCCCCCGCAGTGACGGAGACCCACGTGAACCACGACAACCTGCTGCGTGTTGAGAAGGGCCACGCCGAGCCAGAGGAACTGGCCGCGCTGACCGCGGTCCTCCTCGCCCGCGCCGCCGGCACCGGCCACCACGCCACCGACCGTCCGCACCGCTCAGCCGCCCACTGGCGCCGCCTGGAACGCCAACGCGGATACCGCGCGCCCCACAGCTGGCAGGGCTGAGCGCCGGCACCCCCACTGGCGAGCGAGCCGACGGGCGCGCCGGCGTCGAAAGCGACGAGAGCAAGCACAGCGAGGAACGAGCGGAGCGCAGTCGTCGTGGGGGCACCTCCCGGCCGAAGGCTGGGGGAGAGCGTCGACGCCGGGTCTGAGCGCCCGGAGGCGAGCCGAGTCACAAGAGAAGCGGCGAGCCGAGCCACAAAAGAAAGGGTTCCCCGCACTCTTCGGAGTGCGGGGACCTTTCTGCGGTGTGCGGCCGGAGCCGGTTACCTCAGGCGGGCCATGAGGGCGTGCTCGACGAGGGTGATGAGGGCGCTCTTGGCTTCGCTGCGGTGGCGTGCGTCGGTGGTGATGATGGGCGCGTCGGGGCCGATCTGCAGTGCTTCGCGGACC